>JALGVN010000009.1 GCA_025774645.1 bacterium | reverse complement strand
CCGCGAGCACGCAGACGCCCAGGAAAACGGCGAGCGTGGTCCTTGTCCTCAACATCATGCACTCCCTCCTCTTCCCCGAACCGTGAGTGGGCCGGGTTGGGCCATGGTGTGACTCTCATGGGGCGTGGGATTCTACCACGGAGTGGAGGCTCCGGGCAAGCGGGGCAAGTGGAGGTTCGGGAAGGCAGTACGGACGTGCGGGGGGCTACTTCCCGCGCTTGAGGAGCTTCTTGAGAAGCTCCCCGTAGAGGGCGAAATCCTCGCCCCGGAGGAAGACCGTCTCCGCAATCCCTCGCCCGGAGAGCTTCCGGAAAAAGACGAGCATGACGACCGCCTGGAGGGCGTAGGCGACCGTCGAGGCCCAGGCGGCGCCGACGATCCCGTGACTCGGGATCCAGATGAGGCAGAGGACGACGTTCGTCGCGAAGGCGATTGCGGTGCCGACGGTGTAGTAGAGCCGCTTGTCGCGGCCGGAGAAATCGGTCGACAGGATCTTGGCGACCGCGAGGAAGACGACCCCGGGGATCAGGACCTGGAAGGCCCTGAGCGATTCGCTGAACTCGGTCCCGTAGAAGAGGAGTAGAAGCGGCCGTGAAAGGATGTAGAGCGCGAGACCCGAGACGGCCGTCAGGAAGAGCGCGTTCCTCGTGACGCGCGGCGTGAGTCTGTTCGCTTCCTCCGTGCCGAGCGACGCGAGCTTCGGGAAGAGCACGACCTTCACGGAGTCCGGGATGTGCGAGAGCTTCTCCGCGAGGATGACGGCGATCGAGTAGAGTCCCTGAGCGCGAATCCCGGCGATCGACAGCACGAGGAACATGTCGAACCGGTACGTGAAGAGGACGAGGATGTTCCCGAGGTGTCCCTGAAGTCCGTAGATCGCCGACCGCTTGAAGAGCCCGGCCGGTGGCATCTCGACGAGCCGGCCCGAGCCGGCCTCGCGCCGCGCGACAAAGAACGCGATCACCGTGACCGTCGCCTCGCTCGCCAGGTAAGCGACGACGGCGCCGGGCGCCCCGCCCTTCACTACGAACAAGTTGACGCACATGAAGACGAGGAGCGTTGCCGCCTGAACGAAGTTCGCGAGGTTGAAGTGTCTGATCCTCTGAAGTCCGAGCATGAACGCGACGCCGAGGTACTTGACGAGGAGCACCGGGATGAGCGCGACCCCCAGCGTGAGAATCGGCCCGAGCTCAGGATCGCGCGCGGGTCCGTAGAACCGGAGGAAGACGAGGTACGCCGCCGCGATGATTACGGAGAGGACGGCCGCGAGGATGAGCGTCTGCCCGTTTACCTGGGACGGCCGGTACTGCTTCTTCGAGAGAAGGTAGGTGTGCGCGGTGTCGATGCCGAGGAGCCCCGCGAATGCGAAGAGCGTCGGCATGATGATGCCCGAGGAGTACAGCCCCTGACCCTCGGCGCCGAGGAGCCGCGCCACGAGGATCGAGGTCGGGATGTTCACGAGAACGATCGCGAGCCTCGTCCCGAACGTCATGAGGCTCCCGCGGAACACCGCCCTTCCGACGCTCTCGACCGGTCGGCCTTCGATCTCCTCTTCCATCGACACCTCGCTCATGTCTCTCACCCCGAGCGTCCGGCCCGGAGTTCCTTCACGGCCTGCTCGACGATCCCGACTTCCATCGCCTGGCGCTCCTCTACCGTCGGGAGCCGCTCGTCCGCGTTCATCCGGGCGGCGGCCCCGAGCGACGAGCGCCGCTCGTCGTCCGCGAGAAGATCGAGGAGGACGCTCCCGAGCTTTGGGAGATCCTCCATCTCGAGCAGGACGCCCGTGTCCCCGTCCTTCACGACGTCCCCCGTCCGTCCGGTGTTCAACGCGACGACCGGGAGCCCCGACGTCATCGCTTCGTCGAGCGGGTTCCCCATGTTCGTCCTGTTCGAGAGCGCCACGAAGACGTCGGCGAACCCGTAGACGAGCGGCAGCCTCTCGCGCGGGAGCGATCCCGCGAACAGGAAACGGTCGGCGACGCCCCGGGACGCGGCGAGGGCGGCGAGATTCGCTCGGAGCGGACCGTCCCCGACCACGAGGAAGACGACGTCCTGACGCGCGGCGGCCACCTTCGGCGCCGCATCGATCAGACGGTCGAGCCCCTTCTCCGGATGGAGGCGGGCGACGCTCAGGACGACGCGGGATCCCTCAGGCACGCCGAGCTCGACGGCGAGCGATCGCCGGTCCTCTTCGGCCGCGTCTTCGGTTCCGGCCGTGTACGCGGCCTTGTCGATCCCGTTCGGCCAGAAGCGGAGTTTCTCGTCCGGAACGCCCTCGATTCGCGCCACCTCGTCGCCGCCCGACCCGTCGTTGTGGAGCACGAGGTAGCTCGAGGGGGTGCGGAACGCGTTGATCTCGGGGTAGCGTAGCGCGCGTCTGAGAGGGTCGCCTGCGACCTGGCCGAGCCCCTGACCGAAGAGCCTCGTCACGTTGGGCACCGGGACGGCGCGCAGGTACCAGTAGAGATACGAGAAGAAGATCCGGAGGTGCTGAACGACCTTGCTCGGGCCGACGTCCGGATTGAAGTCGACGCCGCTCCGGAAGCGGTGGAGCATGACCCCGTGGTAGTCCTCCTCCCGGGGCTTGCTGCGGTCACCCGGCATGAGGACGTGCATCCGGTGTCCGTGCTTCGGGAAACTCGTGATGGAGAGGAAGAAGGAGGGCGCGCCGCTTCCCTCGCCCATCGACCAGAACGCGGGCCACGAGTATATGGCGAGGACGGTCATCCGGAGGTCGTTCTCGGGGGAATCGTGCTCACGCGAACCGCTCACGTACCCTCCCTGCCTGCCGCGTCCTGTCTACCACGCCCGCCACGACGCCGGCACGACGCCGGGTGGCCGACGGCCCGTGAAGGGTAGCACGCCGAACCGGACTCGACAACCGGAGTACGAGGAGTCATCCGAGCAGTCAGACGCCGGCTTTGACTTGCGCCTTCACGCCCGATAGCATGGTCGGACCCCCGCCCCTGCAGCAGGAGAACAGAGACCTGTGTGGCTGACCCTCTCCATCGTCACAGCGATCACCTTCGCCCTCTCGTCGAGCTACGCGAAGGCGCTCACGAAGCACACGCACGTCTTCGTCCTGACGTGGGCGATGATGGTCCTGGGGCTCCCGGTCTCGGCGGCCATCCTCGCCGCTCAGGGCATTCCCGAGGTCGGCGACGGGTTCATGAAGGCCGCCATGATCTCGATCGTCCTGAACCTGTTCTCGACGACGATCTCGGTCCAGGCCGTCCGGCTCTCGCCCCTGTCGCTCACGATGCCGTTCCTCGCGTTCACCCCGATCTTCATGCTCGGGACGAGCGCGCTCATCCTCGGGGAGTACCCGGACGCCAAGGGACTCGCGGGGATCATCCTCGTCGCTCTCGGCGCCTACGCGATCAACCTGGAGAAGATCAAGGGCGGGTTCCTCGCGCCGATCAAGGCGATCGCGAGGGAGCGCGGCAGCCTCCTGATGATCCTCACCGCGTTCATCTGGAGCTTCACGGCCGTCTACGACAAGGTCGCGAGCGTCGAGAGTTCCACGGCGTACTACACGACGTTCTTCGGGATCGGCTTCGCGATCCTCTACCTCCCCGCTCTCGTGGTCGGTCTCCGGAAGACGCGGAACGTCCCGGGCGAGACCCCGCGCCTCTGGCCGAGGCTCTTCCTCCTGGGACTCATCTCGGTGATCATGATCCTCGCGCAGTTCACCGCGATCCAGCTCACGGTCGCGAGTTACGTCATCGCGATCAAGCGGTCGGGCCTCGTCCTGAGCGTGGTCCTGGGGTACTTCCTCTTCGGTGAGAGACACATACGCGCCCGGCTGGCGGGCGCGCTTCTCATGACGGCAGGTGTCGTCCTGATCTCACTCTGACGGCGTCTCGTCCTCCGGAGACTCCTCCGCCGGCGTGATTCCGCCGCCGGGCACCGGCGATCCCCCGCAGCTCCCGGCGCGCAGCACGCCGAACCGTTCCGCCTCTTCGCCGCGACCGCCCTCCGCGAGGATGTCGCACGACTTCGCGACCGAGTTCGCGATGGTCGGGCGAGAGAGGAACGACTCGCGGGAGTCGCCCATCTCGCCCGAAAGCGATGATGCGAGCTCGAGGCAGGCGAGCGCCTGCTCCTCGGAGCGTGTCGCGTCGCCGCTCGCGCGGGAGAGCTCGGCGCGAAGGCAGTGTGCCCTCAGCACCACCTCGCGCTCTCCCATGGCCTGGGCGGCCTCCGCCGCCTCGGTCACCGCCTCGAGCGCCTCGTCGTGCTCTCCCATCCTGAGGAGCACCTCGGCCCTGCGGAGATCGGTCCTGGCGAGAATCGTCCCGAGGTCCAGCTTCCGGGCCTCGTCGGCCGTCTCTCTGAGCATCGTCCGCGCCTGCTCGAAGTCCCCGCTCTCGCCGAGGGCGCGGCCGAGAGCCGACTGCACCATCAGGAGCGTCACGCGGCCTCCACACCGTGCGGCGAACTCCCTCGCCTCGGTGAGGTGCTCGAGGGCACGTTCGCCCTCCTTCCTCATGAGCTCGACGCGTCCCATCGCGAGCAGCACGTCGGCCACGAGCTCCTCGTTCCCGATTTCCCGGGCGAGCGCGAGCGCTCGCTCCGTCGACGTCGAGGAATCCTCGCAGTGACCGAGCGCGCACTGGACCTTCGAGAGGCCGGCCAGCGTCGTCGCGATGCCGTTCTTGTCCTCAAGCTCTTCGTAGATGCGCAGAGCCTCGCTCCACGACTCGAGCGATGCGGGGTACCGTCCCTGCGCCGACATGACGGCCGCCATGTAGCCGCGCGTCTCGGCCTCGCCGTTCTTCCAGCCGCTTTCGCGCGTGATCTTGAGCCCATCGAGATAGCGGGACATCGCCTTGTCGTAGCGGCCGCGAAGGCGCTCGATGTTTCCGAGGTAGTTGAGCGTGACGGCCATCCCCTTCTGCTCGCCGAGCTGCCGACGGGCGTCGAGCGCGCGATCGAAGTAGACCTCGGCATCGTCGAGCTTCGCCTGCTTGAGGTAGATGTTGCCGATGTCGTTCAGACAGAGGATCTCGGCCATCCTGTCGCCGAGGTCCTGCTCGAGCTTGAGCGCCCTCTTGTAGCTCGTGAGCGCGTCGTCCAGGAGGCCCTGCTCCTCGCAAACCGTGCCGATGTTGATCAGGTTCTCCGCGGTGCCCTGATCGTCGCCCTGGTCCTCACTGATCTCCAGGGCCTCCTTGTAGGTGGCCACCGAGCGCTCGTAGTCGCCCTTCACCTGGAAGACGACCGCCATGTTGGAGAGCGTCGCGCTCTCCCCCCGGCGGTCGCCGATCTTGCGCTTGATCTCGAGGGACTCGTTGTAGAACTTCACGGCCTCGTCGTACTTGTCCATCCAGAAGTGTGCGAGGCCGATCGCGTTCAGGACGGTCGCGCGTCCCTCCTCGTTGCCGAGGAGCGTGTTCAGAGAGAGGGCGCGGTACAGGAACTCGAGCGCCTCCTGACAGCTCCCCCGCTTGATGTGGACGCGTCCGAGCGCAAAGAGCGCGCCGACGAACTTCGGGTCGAGCTCGATCACGCGCTCGAGGTTCTCGAGGGCCTCGTCCCACTGCCCCTCTCGCTCGTAGGCCTGCGCAAGTTCGTAGAACGCGCCAAGGTTGTTGGGAAGGAGTTCGGTCAGCTGCTCGAGCGACTCGATCGCGCGCGAGATCTCGCCCGACATCATCGCGTCGCGTGCCGTCACGAACAGCGCGTCGGGACGCGAGAGGTTGCCGATCTTCTCGAGCGCCCTGTGGACCTTCTCTCTCGCTTCCTGGATGCGGCCGGAGTTCGCGAGCGCTTCGCCCAGATACGTGTACGCAAGGGCGAAGCCGCTGTCCTCGCCGATCGCCTCGGTGAACTGGGTGATCGCCTCGAGGTTGTTCCCCTCGTGGAGCCTGGAGAGCCCGTCGATGTACGCGCGGATCGCGCCCGGGCTCTGTGAGCCCCTCTCGCCGACCATCGTGGTGACGAGATCCCGCGCCCCCTCCGTCTCGACGGCACGGCGCACCTCGGCGGTCAGGTGCGCGATGACGTTGAGGAGATCGGCCTCGTCCTTCGCCTCCGCCTTGACGCCGACGTCCTCTCCCGTGGCCGGACGCCGGATCGACACGTCGATCCGCGCGGCGGGGCCGAGCTTGACGAAGCTCCCGCTCACGATCGTGTCGACCGAGAGGAACTCCCCTACCGTCTTCAGTGTCGCTTCGTCGAACGTCGAGTCCGGACCGAGCTTGAGGTCCGTCATGAGCTCGGCGAGCCGCCCCGAGGGAACGACACGCAGCGAGGCGATGCGCGCGAGGTCGCTCGTGAGCATCTCCGGGATACCCGCGCTCATCCAGTCTGCGTCCGGGTTCCTCGTCATGTTCTTGAACGGGAGGACGACGATCGCCGTGACCGGCCCCTCGGCGCCGGGCTTCGCAGCGACGGGTCCCGAGACGATGCCCGTCGCGCTCGCCCACACGGTGTCCTGCGTGGCGGCGCCGGTCGGCGCGCCTCCGGCGCCTGCCCCGCCTGCCGCGGGCGAGACGCTCGGGGCGCCGGGGATCGCCTCGGCTCGCGTTCCGGCACCTGAGTGCTCCGCGAGGTCGGCCGCGAGCGCTCCGCAGTCGGGATACCGGTCGGCGGCGGTCTTTGCGAGCGCCCGCGCCACGACGTCCCGGAAGTCGCGCGGGACGCCGAGCTCGTCGGGGATCGGCTGGGGAGCGGAGTTCACCACCGCGTAGAGGATCTCGAAGTGGTTGTTCCCGGGGAACGCGGGTCTTCCGGTCATCATCTCGTAGAGGATCGCCCCGACCGAGAAGACGTCGGTCGCCGCGTCGACCGCCTTCCCCCTCGCCTGCTCGGGAGACATGTACCGCGCGGTGCCCATGACGACGCCCTCGGCCGTGAGGGCCACGACCGTCGCGTCCTCCTCCTGTCCCGACGCGCCGGGCATCAGCTTCGCGAGACCGAAGTCGAGGATCTTGATGAGGCCGTCGGGCCGGACGCAGATGTTCTCGGGCTTGATGTCGCGGTGGATGATCCCGAGCTCGTGCGCCTTGCCGAGGGCGTTGGAGAGTTGGGTCGCGACCTCGACGATTTCCGGGAACGGCATCGCTCCCACCGCCATTCTGTCGCGGAGGGTGCCGCCCTCCACGAACTCCATGGCGATGAACGTCGTTCCGTCGGACTCGTCGATCTCGTAGATTGTGGCGATGTTCGGATGGTTGATGGCGGAGGCCGCCTGCGCCTCCCTGACGAAACGCTGGACGCGCTCCTCGTCGGACGCGACCTCCTCGGAGAGGACCTTGAGGGCGACCTTCCGGCCGAGCTTGGTGTCCTGGGCCGCGTAGACGGTCCCCATCCCGCCGCGACCGACCTCCTCGATGATGCGGTAGTGCGTGATCGTCTGCCCGACCATGTCGACCGGATCCATCTCGTGTGCTGGAGAGAATCCCGCCGGGAGCGGTGCCCGGCGGCGGATGTCCGAGGCCCTAGGCTAGCAGATGAGGGACCGCGAGACCACAGCGTTCCCCCTGACCGCAGGCCCGTGGTCCTCGGCAGCCGCTCCTCGGCCCGGACGCCCGGGCGCCGGCGGGAGGCCCCGCCGGCACCGGTGCAGAATCGTCAGAGTGTGAACCGCGACTAGCGGATCAGGACGACCTTGGACGATCTGGACTCACCCTCCGACTCAAGGCGCACGAAGTAGACGCCGGACGAAACACGTTGTCCGTTGCTGTCCGTGCCGTCCCAGATGAGGCGCTCACTGCCTCCGTGGAGCCGCCCCTCAAAGAGCGTCGAGATGAGACGCCCGCTCGCGTTGTAGACGCGCGCCGCCACCTCCGTTCCAACGGGGCCGGTCAGCTCGATCAGAGACCGGTCGTCCATGGGACTCGTCGCCGAGAGAGCGAGCGTCGCCACGGTTTCGACCGGCTCGCCGCGCTCCGTCGGAGACATTATCTTCTCGAGGCTGAACATGAGCGTCTTCGAGAGCGCGAGAATCTCTCCCGCCACGTTGTTCGGATAGGTGTCAGGAGTGCACCATCCGGCAAGAGAGCGAACCGTGAGATTCAGGCGTTCGAGAATCCGGTGCGCCTCATCCACGCGGCCATCATCGTACAGCTCCTTCGCCTGCCCCGCGTACCTGCGAAAACGCGTGAGTCCCCCGTCCGGACAGAACTGGCTTCCTATCGGCATCGGCGTCGTGACCCCGGTCAGCAGGCGCTGGAACTTGTACTCCGCCACTACCTGCAGCGGACGCATGTCCTCCACGAGGACGACCTCGCTGAACCGCCCGATTGTCCCGCGCGCGTCCTCGATCGGTCCTTCGATGGTCACGTCCCGGAACGTGTCCTGCGTTCCGTGCGCATAGAACATCCGGGCCCCCTCCATCCAGATCTCGACCTGGATGAGGCGGCTGTAGATCGATTCCGTGTCGACGTCGAAGTAGATGAACTCGCCTCTCTCCCCCGGCGGGTCGACGTAGTCCGGCAGGAAATTCCCGCCGGGACTCACGCGCTCGGTGCTCACCGCCGCAGTGGCGGTGGTGTATCCGCCCTGCAATATCTCCTCGAAGATGATGTCAACGTCCTCGGCGGGGCTCGTCGGGACGTTCTGGCCCGGAGGCGTCGGCGTGAATCCTGCCGCCACGACCGCCCGCGGCGTGACGAGCTGCTCCACTCCCAGCGGCGGGAGAATCACCGCTCCGTCCGCGTCGAAGCGGTGGATGACGTTGTCGTAGGAGTCGGAGACGTAGACGATCCCGTCGGCGCCGACCGAGATGTCCTGAAGCCCGGGACCGACCGGCTCACCGTAAGGGACGAGGTCCCCGCCCTCGACAAGGAACATCCCGGCGTTGAAGTCGATGACCAGGATCTCGCCTTCAGGCGTAATCGAAAACGCCCGGAGATTCAAACGCTCGGAGTCGAAGACGTTGTCCAATCGCTCGAACGTCTCCGGTCCCGTCCGCTCGACCTCTGCCATGAACGGAGGCGACACGGAGAGCACGATGATGTTGCCTGCCCGCTCGCCGAACGGCCAAACCTGGACGTCCCTGAGCTTGTCGCTGTCCTCGAAGACCACGGCCGTCTGCGCCGGTCCGGTCCCGTCAGAGAGGAACTGCAGTTCTGGCGTCCCATGGACACAGTCGACCGTGTCTGCCTCCACCCCAACCGTTCTTACGACGTAGATGTCGCTGGACGCGGCATCCGGGTAGGTCGCGAAGGTCGGAGAACACCACCCGGCCTCATCGAGGAGAACGACCGACTGGTCCTCGGGATCGAACAGGACGACGTTCCCGCCCCGAGCGAGGAGGAGACTCCCCTCGGCGTCGAGCTCTATGTCCTCGATGCCGGGCTGTGGCATGTCCGGATTGACGTGCACGCCCGCTGTCTCGCCGAGACTGAACTGATAGATGCGGTGGCGGAACTGGTCACTCACGTAGACCTGTGCCGTTGCCACGGATGCCGCAAGCAGGACGGCGACCAGGACCGTGGTCGCTGTCGTGAAGTGTCGGCCTCGCATATGCCTCTCCTCTCGGGAACGCCTGCCAGCATTGGGGGCGTTCCATCCTTAAATGCGGAAATGTCGCCGTCGGCGGCGCCGGCTCCCGGAGACCCTCCGGTCGAGAGCGACGCCGGTACTTGGGGCGACATCCGCCCCTCACCGAACCGCCACGGGTGGTTGTTGCGCAACCACCGGACGATCCAGCGCGGCGCGGTTCGTGACAAACTATTGCCCTAGCACCTCACTATGGTACGCATAAGTTCTGCACTTGTCAATGCTTTACATTCATGAGCGACTGCTCATCTTTGTGATGAAGGGACCGCATCAAGGGTGCAGACCCGGTCCCTTGCCAAACAGGTTGTTCTGAGCGCGACCGACCCTACTTGAGAAGGACGACCTTCGACGTAAGGCTCTCGTCCTCGGACTCGAGCCGTACGAAGTAGACGCCCCCAGCGACGCGCTGTCCGGAGCTGTCCGCGCCGTCCCAGACGACTCTCTCCGACCCGCCGGAGAAGCGTCCCTCGTGGAGCGTCGTCACGAGCCGCCCGGAGACGCTGTAGATCCGCGCCGTGACTTCGGCGTTCGCCGGCCCCGAGAACTCGATCGTCGACGAGCCGTGTGCGGGGCTCTTCGCCGATAGCGCGAGACGCTTGACCACATCATCCAGATCGCCTCGGGTCCCATGAGACGCGCCGGGCACGAGACCCAGGCTGAACATGAGCGTCTTCGAGCGCGCCAGGATCTCCCCCGCCACGTTGTCCGGTGTCGTGTCGGGAAGACACCACGCTGACTGATTCCTCACGAGACCGTTCATCCGAGCGAGCTGCTCGATGGCGTCGTCGGCACTCACCGTGTCGTAGAGCTGTTCCGCCCTGACGGCGAGCTGCTGGAGATGGAGTATCGAGCCGAACGGGCAGTAGCTGTCGTCGAGCGGCGGCGGCAGCGTGAGCAGGCCGATGAGCCTCTCGAACTTGTAGGCGATCACCGTCGAGAGCGGACGCGTGTCCTCGGCTAGGACGACCTCACTGAAGCGCGAGATCACGCCTCGCGCATCCTCGATCGACCCGACGACCGTCCTGTCTCGGAAGGTGTCCTGCGTGCCGTGGGCGTAGAACAAGCGACTCCCCGGGAAGTACAGGTCGACCTGGATGAGCATGCTGTAGACGCTCTCCGTCGCGATGTCGACGTAGGTGAAGTCCTCGCGCCCTCCCGGCGGGCTCGCGAACGCCGGGAGGTTGTTCCCGTTGGGGCTCGTGTGGCTGTTGCTCGGAGTGAGCGTCGCGCTCGTGTAGCCGCCCTCCTGGACCTCCTCGAAGAGGATCTCCACACCCTCGGCCGGGTTGACCGTCACGTCCTCGCCCGGATGCGTGGGCGTGAACGCGGTGGCCTCGACAACACTCGGGAAGTTGATGCCGTCGTCGAGAGACGGGAAAACGAGGTTCCCGTCTGCGTCGAGGCGCCGAGTGACGAGGGTGTAATTGTCCGTCACGTAGATCGTTCCGTCGGAACCGACCGACACCTTCTGGTATGCCCACTGCAGATGAGGCAGCTGCCCGAACGGAGCCAGTCCTCCGTCGTCGAGCATGTACAGACCATTGGTCTCTTCAAGAACGAGGATGTCCTCGTCCGGCGTGATCGCGAAGCTGTGGAAGGTCTGCTCTTCCCCGCTGAAAAGGTCATCGAGGCGATTGAACTCGTTCTGATCCGTGCGCTCGAAGTTCGCGAGGAAGTACCCCTGGGAGGAGTCGAAGCCGAGAACGAGGATGTTCCCCGCGCTGTTGCCGAACGGCCAGACCTGCACCTCGAGAGGGTGCTCCGTACTGCCGAAGTAGTAGGCGGGTACAGCCGGCCCGGTGCCTCCCGGGAGATACTGGAGCTCGGGCTCGAGCCTCGCCGTCTCGTCCTCGCGTTCGCCGGTCCAGTCGCGGACCACGTAGATGTCCGCGCTCATCGCGTCCGGATAGGCATCGTACGCCGGGAAGAGATAGATCGTGTCGTCGAGAACGGTCTCGAACTGCTCCGAGACGTCGTAGAGGATGACGCGGCTTCCGTCGGCGATGATGAGGTTCCCGTCCTCGTTCAGGGCCATGTCGTTGAGGCCCCAGTACTGGAGCTGGGGATTGATGACCGTCCCGACGGTGTCCGCGTAGCTCCAGATGTACCCGCTGTAGTAGTCGCTGACGTAGACCTGGGCGGCGCAGAGCGAGGGCGCGGCCAGAATGAACGCGATCGCGAACAGCACTCCATAGCAGACTCGCATCGGCTTCCTCCCCTCCCGACCTCAGCCCGGAAGGCAAAGGCCCTCGGGTAGTGTCCCCCGGCGCCGCGGGTGCTGCAGAAGCACGGTACACTATCGACACGACCCGAGGGCGGGATCCAGTTCAGAATTATGACGTCTACAGGATGCGATGGTACGCAGCTTTGCCCTGTTTGTCAATGACCTTCGCTCAGGTGAAGGCTCGGGGAGGGGTGGGACGGGGTGAACGGCGGCTCGCGGAGGGCCTCCCGATGCTCCGGTCGAGAACGCAGAGCGCCCCCGCGGCCTGAGCCTCGGGGGCGCCCGTGAACTTCGAGCCTCTCGGCGCTATTTCAGCATGACCATCTTCCGCTGGACCTGATAGTCGCCGATCGTGAGACGGTAGAAGTAGACGCCCGAACCAAGGTCCCTCCCCTGGTCGTCGCGGCCGTACCAGACCGTCACGTGACCGCCGGGCGCCTGCTGCGTGTCGACAAGCGTCCTCACCTTGCGGCCCGCGAGGTCGTAGATCGTCAGACGCACGCGGCCTCCCGACGACGGCACCGAGTACTTGATGGCCGTCGAGGGATTGAAGGGATTCGGGTAGTTGTAGCTCACGAACGGCTTGTCCTGTCCGTCCTCCGGCACGGAGTTGGAACACTCCGTGTAGATTCCGGTGTGGTCGGCGTCGGTCCACGGCAGATAGTCGACCGCGCCGTAGAACCACGCGTCGTCGACGCAGATGTCGCCCCAGTAGTTGTAGTCGGCGTCGACCTCGGCGGTGCTCAGGTTGAAGACGTGATAGAGCCCGATCTCGAGGAAGTCGTTCGCGTCCTCAAGCGTTCTCCCGATCGTCGGTCCGGGGTCGCCGGCGTTGTAGAGACCGCAGAACGTGTTGCCGCTGAACGTGTTGCCGGAGAGGAACGGCCTGGCCGAGTCGGCAACCGACACGCCGTTCTGATTCCCCGTGAACGTGTTCCCGAAGAGGAGCGGCGCCCCGCCGAACTGACAGCTGACGCCGGACTGAGCGTTCTGTACCACGCAGTCGGAGATCCTGACGTAGGTTCCCCACGCCGCGATCCCGTTCGAGGCGATGCCGCCGCCGTCGATCGTGAACCCCTCGAGGAGCGAGAGATCGCTCAGGCCGCCTCCCGTGACAACGTTGCCGCCAGGCCACGCGATCGTGGTGGTCGCCGCGCCGTCGGTGCTCATCACGAAAACGCCGTCCTTGAGTGTGATCGACTCGTTGTAGGTTCCGGGACCGACGAAGATCGTGTCGAGCGCTGACGCCGCGTTTATCGCCTCCGTGATCGTCACGTAGGGCGACGGCACGGTGAGGACGTCACCCGTCCCGAGGTAGATCTGCTCCGAGTAGACGCTCTTCTGCGCGTCCGCGTCGCTCGCGACGAGGCGGTAGAAGTACGTGAGTTCGGGATTCAGGCCCTCGTCTACGAACGTCGTGTCGGGCAGGAAGCCGACAAGCAGCTCGGAGCTGAGGGGCGGCGCAATCGGAACCGTGTCGCGGTAGATCCAGTACCGACGGAAGTCGCTCTCGCAGTTCGGATCCCAGGTGAGGACCACGTCGTTCCCGACCCACTCAGCCACGATGCCCGAGGGCGGCGACGGCGCGGGATCGATCGTCACCTTCTCCGACATGGCGCCCCGCCAGCCTGTGTCGTAGACGGGCAGGATCTGGTAGGCGTAGTTGTCGCGCGGGCAGTCGAGCGTCGACAGGTCGGTGAACTCCGTCACCCCGACTGGAACCGACCCGACCGAGTCGGGCGGATCGACGATCGTCGAGCGCTCTACGACGTAGTAGTCGATCGGACCGTCGCCGCTCGACCACGCCATCTCGTTCGCCCCCTCGACGAATGTGACGTCGAGGCCCGTCGGACCGATGTAGCAGAGTTCACCGCTCACCTTGTTCGAGGGCGCGCCCTCGAGTCCCTCGGTGTCGACCGCCGAGATCCAGTAGTAGTGAGGGATGCACGCCGGGATCGTGATATCGTTGAACATCGTGTCCGGAGCGTCGACGGTGCCGATTTCGGTATTCGGGATCTGCATCGTGTCGCGGTAGACGATGTAGTAGTCGACGTCGGCCCTCTCCTCGGGGGGCGGCGGGCTCCACGAGATCTCGAGCGAGGCGCCGAGCTGAGCCACCTCGAGCTCCTGCGGACCGACCGGACACCCGATGCCGAGGGCGCCCATGTTCCCTCCGAACTCACCCGCGCCGAGCGTGGGAGACGTAGCGTGCACCGAGACGTCGCCCCCCGGCGCGTCGCAGAAGATCGGGTCGACGGAGATCGAGCCCTCGCCGGCCGAGCACCCGCTGTACATGCCGGCCGTGTTGTCCCAGACGTCGTTGTACGTGAGGGTCGGGGTCGACGTCATGCAGGCCACGCCGTAGCCCGCGTTCGAGGCGATGATGTTGTTCTTGATCGTGGTGTCGTCGCTCGAGAGGATTCTGATGCCGTCGCCGCCGTTCGCTCCCACCGTGTTGTTCTCGAGGGCGTTGACAGTGGTCTCGGAGTGAATCCCGTCGCCGCCGTTCCCGTTGGTCGCAGTGTAGTAGACCTTCACCACGGGGTTCGGAGCGCCGGACATATAGACTCCGTGATCGGTGTTGTTCGAGACCTTCGTGAACTCGATCAGGATCTCCCCGTCCGTCGCGCCGGCCGTCCCTGGCGCGACGCCGATGCCTCGCCAGCAATCGTGGACGTAGCAGTTCTGGACCTTCGCCTCAGTGTTCCTGAGGTAGATGCCGTAACCGATCGGCCCCGAGTTCCTGACCTCGAAACCGTCGATCCGCATGTTGTCGAGGTTCAATGCCGTGATGACGTTCCCCGCGCCGCCCCCGTCGATGACGGTCGGGTAGAGCGAAGGGTCGCGCACGGTGAACGTGGGATCGTAGCCACCGAGGATCGTCCGGTAGTCCTCGAGGGTGATCGTCTCGGTGTAGGTCCCGCCCGCGACGCGGATGACGTCACCCCGCTCGGAGTTGTCGATCGCGTCCTGGATGCTCGCGAACTCGGTCGGTACGAAGCGTTCCGTCGGCGCGTGCGCGTTGATCGGTCTCATCGCGCTCGAGCCGATTCGGCACGTCCCGTATTTGACCCAACCGAATCCGCCGAACCCCCACCCGTGACCCCAGCTGTTCTTGATGAGCCAGGCGCCGTTGCCGCTGCACAGCGAGTCGTCCCAACCGATGATCACCACGGCGTGGTTCGTGGGGTCGTTCCCGGCGTGCTGGTAGCAGCCTCCGGTGTAGCCGGAGAGGTCGCCGTACGCGGTGATCGAAACGGAGATGGGACCGTTGTTCTCGACCTGGTACTTGATCGACGAGACGGTGTTGGCGATGTAGGAGTCGCCGTCGACGATCGCGACCTTGTCGCACAGCCGCTCGCGGCATGACTGCCCGTCGTCGGCAATGTAGGGAATGCACTCCTCCGTGACGCCCCCGGGGTCTTTGTGGATGCTGTAGCCGACCGCGCAGTGGCCGCCGTCGCAGTCCGACCCGACGTCGTTGCAGTCGATGAGCTGCTGCTCGGAAAGGTCGAGGAAGACGTCGCTGTTGATGAGGACGCCGGACTCGACGGCGCCGACCGCGGCGAACGACCAGCAGGACCCGCAGGAACCCTGGTCCTTCGCCGGCGTGACCTTGCCGTAGTCTCGCCAATCGAACGCGGAACGGAAGCGCATCCGTTCGACGGTCGGGTCGGGCCTCAGCGTGTCATAGATCGCCTGGATGTGAGGCGGAATTCTGTCGCCCAGGAGCTGCTGGAACTCCTCCGGCGAGAGGTCAGACACCGACGTCGGGCCTACCTCCCAGTCATAGCCGTTCAGTTCGACCTGCTCCCGCCACTCCTCGAGCCTCGCGGCCTCCTCGGGAGTCACCTCACGTTCGATCTTCGCTCCTGCTGTCGCAAGCGGGAGCGCGATGAGGAAAGCCGTCAAGGCTACCGTCGTCAGTACGGCGAGCCATCTTCCTCGTGCGAGCATTCTCGTCCTCTCCTTCGCTAAACGCCGTCCGGGCGGCTCAAGGCTAGACTTCCCCTGCGCCGCTCGGGGGGACGACCGGTCGTAACATGCTTGACTAATATCATAATAGCATACTCCATGCCCGGTTACAAGCCCTGCGAGGGGCAGGGTACGCGCAAACGAGCTCTGTCACACCTGTTGAGATGCTCCGCGCGAACCCAGGTGCCCGCATCGGCCCGGCTCTCCGGGGCCGCTCGCTGCCCCGAGAGTCCGCCCGTTCGGCCCGAGCGGACGGAGCCCTGATTGACCGCGGGGCCCGCGCGCTGGTAGGCTCGGCGGTCATGCGTCGAGCACTCCCTGACAGAATCGACCTCCTCGTCATCGGGGCAGGCCCGGGTGGCTGTGTTCTGGCACGCCGGGCCGCGGAGGCCGGGCTGCGCGTCGCCCTCGTCGAGCGGTCGTCCGCCCACGACGTCGGGCGCAAGGTCTGCGGCAACGCCGTCACCGAGGACGGCGTCGAGACGATGCGCGAGTACGGCGCGGCGCCGACCGAGGCCGAGGCGGCCACCCAGGTCTGGGGTGGGACGATCATCCTGGGCGGCGGCAGCGTGCGGATGGACGCTCACAAGTCGGGGGTCATCCTCAACCGGCTTACGTTCGGTCAGCGGCTCCTCGCCGATGCCGTGGCGGCCGGCGTGGAGCTCATCGACGGCTGCTCGTGCCTCGGTTGGACCGACCGGGGTTCGGCGACGGTCAGGCTCCGGTGGAACGACGACAAGGAAGCGGACGCCAAGGCGAAGATCGTCGTCGACGCCTCCGGCTACGGCGCAGTCCTCACCCAGCACGGAGGCCCGTCGCATCAGGCGGCTCCGCTCGATCGCTCAGACGTCGGGATCGCCTACCGCGAGATCGCCGCGACGACGGAGGATCTCGAGGACCCCAAGCAGGTGTTTGTCGTCGTCGGACCGGAGGGCGCGCGCGGCGGTTACGGGTGGGTCTTCCCGATGGGAGACCGTCTCGTCAACGTGGGAGTCGGCACCACTCTCCTCGAAGCGGGGTCGCGGTTCAAGGACTGCTACCGGAAGTTCGCAGCCTCGCTGCCGGGGATGACGCTCGCCGATCCGATCGATGCGGGGGCGGGTCTCCTCCCCCTCCGCAGGCCGCTCCCGTCTCTCGTCGGCGACCGGTTCATGACGGTCGGGGACGCGGGCCGCCAGGCGAATCCCCTCCACGGTGGCGGGATCGCTCCGTCCGTGCTTGCCGGCGGGATCGCCGCCGAGGTCGCGGTCGCAGCGCTCGGCACCGGCGACACCTCGACCGCCGGCCTCTGGGACTACGGTCTCCGGTTCATGCGGGAGCTGGGCGCGCAGCACGCCGCGCACGAGGTCTTACGGAGGTTCCTCGACTCGCTCCCGGACCGCGACGTCCACTTCATCGTTCACGAACTTGCAAAGCGCGGGGCGGTGGAGAAGGTGATGGGCGCTCGAGGGGCGGGGGCGCGCCTGTCGGCCCACGTCCGGCTCGTCGCGACGATCGCGAAGCGCCCGTCGCTCGTGATCACGCTCATGCGGGCGGCCAGGTCCATCAGCGCAACGCAGTCCCTCTACCTGGACTACCCGGAGACCCCATCGAGGTTCGGTTCCTGGCTCGGGCAGCTCGAGCACCAGAAGACGGAGCTCACCCGAGCAACGAGAGGAGGACGATGACTTCGAGAGCAGCCGTTCTCTGCACGGTCGCCTTCGCTGCCGTCGTCGCGGGCGGGCTCCTTACTATCGCCCCGCTCGGCGCGCAGGCGGCGACCTTCTTCGTCGACGACCTCAGTGACGGCGTCGCCGGCACGGGTGCCGCCGACAACCCGTATCGCATCCTCCAGCTCGCGATCGACGTGGCGGCGGACGGCGACGTCCTGGTGATCCGCCCGGGAACCTACGAAGCGAGTCCGTCCGAGCTCACCGAGCCACTCTGTGGCAACTGTGAGGAGCACGTGACGGACGTCCAGGCGACCGTCGGGTTCCTCGTCGAAGGCAAGGGCATCCACCTCATCGGGAGCGGTCCCGACGAGACCGTGCTCGTGACGAACGCCGGGTACGGCCTCCTCTTCGTGGACAGCCGAAGCTCACACGTAGCGGACCTCCGGATTACCGGAGGAAAGCGGGACCCCGACGGCATGGCGACCGACGCCGGTGTCGTCGTGAGGAGGAGCAGCGTCACGCTCACGGGTCTCGAGATCGTCGACAACGACCACCGACTGGAGGACGTGGTGGTCGGGATCGGCGGCGTCATGGGACGCGAGGGCGCCGAGATCACGGTCACGAACTGCGTCATCCGGAACAACGGCTGGGACGGGATCGCGCTATACCGCGGCGCCGTCGCGTTCATCGCCGACAACGACATCTCCGTCGGACGCGGCGCGGGCATCGGCATCACGTGGGACGCCTCGGCCGTCGTCCTCCGGAACCGGATCTCCGGCTACTGGAAGGGCATCGGCACGTTCGGGAGCTCCCGCGCGACGGTCCGTAACAACGCGATCTTCGACAACCTCGGCTGGGGGATCGTCATTACGGGCGAGTCGTTCATGGAGGCGGCGAACAACGTCGTCGCCAGGAACGGGAACTGCGGGTTCGCGCTCTGGAGCGACGTCGCGACGGGGCTCTTCACGAACAACATCGTCGTCGGGAACGGCTGGCGGGAAGAGTGGGTCTGTCCGCCGGTCGGGATCTGGATGAACGGGAACCCGGAGAACGTCGGCATCACGTTCAACGACGTCTGGGGAAACGCCGGCGGCGACTACCGCGACATGGACGAGCTGACGGGAGTCGACGGGAACGTCTCCCTCGATCCCCTCTTCGCGGACACGCTCGACTTCCGCCTTCTCGAGGGATCGCCCGGCGTCGACGCCGGGAACCCGCTCTTCACCGACCCCGACGGGGGTCCCTCCGATCTCGGGATCTACGGAGGTCCCCAGGCGAGGCAGCGCACGACACACGGACCGCGGCCCGGTCAGGAGAGAACTCCATGAGGATTGCGTTCCTCGGCGACATCAACCTCGAAACCGATCTCGCGACGTGGGAGGCCGCCGACGTCCCCAACTTCCACGACGCCCTCGGCGCCGACTTGGTCGTCGCGAACTTCGAATCGGCGATCGACGGCGAGAAGTTCGAGCCCCTCGGCCACACCGACAAGAAGGTCCAGATCTCGGTCGACCCCCGCGTCATCGACAAGCTCAGGAGACTCGGCGTCGACGCCGTGTCGGTCTCGAACAACCACGTGACCGACTTCGGCGCCGAGGCGGCGCGCCACACGGTCGAGACCCTCCAGTCCACGTTCGGAGAGAACCGCGTGTTCGGGTGGGTCGCCCAGCCGAGCGTCGAGCTCGTCCCGGGGCTCAGGGTCGTGGGCATCACGTATCCGGAGACGAAGCCGAGACGCGTCGAAGGTGAGTGGGGCGGGTTCATCGCCGACGAGGACGAAGGCGTTGTCGCGCCGTTCGTGAGACCCGACGAGAAGCTCGTCGTCTACGCGCACTGGGGGTGGGAGGTCGTCATGGCGACGTCGCCGGTCGTCAGGAAACGTGCGCGGACACTCGTGCGCGAGGGCGCGGCGCAGGTGATCGGTCTCCACACCCACGTCACGGGGGGCGGCGAGGACATCGGCGACGCGAGCGTGCTCTATTCCCTCGGGAACCTCATCTTCCGGGTCTTCCCGTCGTACAACGACACGATGATCGATCGCCTCAGGTGCTCTACGGCCGCCGTCTACGACTGGGACGGAACGAGCATCCGGCTGGTCGAGACGTGGACCGGTCGGTTCGACGAGCGCTTCAACCTCACGCTCACGAAGAACAAACGGCGGCTCCCCGGGGGACCCGCCATTCGGATGCAGCACAACGTGCCTGATGGACTCGCCTCGATGATCTACGCGTTCTCCCGGCACACGCGATGGTCTCGCGTCTCGGTGGCGACCGTCGTGGAGGGCGTCGAAGGTCCTTTCGGCGAGAGAACGAAGACGCTCCTGCGAAGGGGCCGCCGCAAGTTCTTCGGACGGTAGGGCAGCGCCTAGTCGGCGTCGTCCAGAAAGCCCTCGAGAAGCTCCTCGAAGTCGGGGTCGTCGGGATAGAGCTCCTTCCCGACGGCAGCCGCCGCGATCGCGCGCCTCGGATCCCAGTCGTACGTCTCGTACGCCACAGCCAGAGTCTTGAGCTCCCCCGGCCCTTCGACGGCGTCGAGCGGCAACACAGCGAGCTCCATGAGCATCTCGATGTTGTCGATCCGGGTCTCCTCGTGGAGATGAAGCGGCGCCGAGTACTCCACTACCATGTTGTCGTCGGTATTTCGCGTGACGCCGACGCCGAGCTCGGCAACGGCAGCCTCGCCGAACAGGTACAGCGCGACGATCTCCTCCGACTTCCTCATGTCGAGCCGCGCGAAGTCGCCCTGGGCCCGCGGGTTCCTCTGGACGACATCGACGATGCTCGCCGCAGTGAACGGGAGCGGTTCGTCGCTTCCCAGAACCACGAGGTCGGCCTCGTCGATCCGGAAGAGCGCCACGTAGTGGAAGACGTCGCCGAACGTCGCGATGATCGACTTCAGGTCGGAAGACGTCAGGCCGTACATCTGCACCCACTGAGCCCACACACCGTCCGGCGTCATCTTGCTCTTCCCGAGCTCGAAGAACTCCTTCGTGAAAAGGCTCGAGACTCCGGTGAGCCAGGGGTTCGAGGGTTCCGAGCTGACGACGTCGTACGTTCCGTCCCCCGTGAGCATGAGGTGGTTGCGGGCGTCGTTCACGATGACTCGCACGCGGGGATCATCGAGCGGCTGGTTGTTGTGCCCGTTGAAGTAATGGCTCGCCACGACCACGGCCGGCTCGATCTCGACGACGTCGATGACGGTCGGCGAATCGTACAACGTGACCGAGCCGAGCGAGATCCCGCTCGCCAGTCCGATGACGAGAACACGCTCAGCGTCCGGACGCATGAGGAGAGGGAGCTGCGCGCTGAGAATCTGCGTGCTCAGATCGGAGTCGGTCGACGCGTCGACCTTGCCGTTGTTGGCGAGCCAGATGTTGCCGGTTTCGTGGGACAGGGCGACGGTGACGACCGACGAGAACCCCTCGTCGTAGAACAGCAGGTCGAACGGAGTGAGTACGAACTCCTTCACTCCCTCGCGCGAGCGGTCCTCGAGGTCCGAGACGTATTTGTAGAGACCCGATGCCATGAGCAGGGGGTTCCAGGGCGGACGGAAGACGAACATGAGGAGGATCACGGCCGCGGCGGCAGCCATCCGTCCGAGGAAACCCGCGCCGCGGACTCTGCCCCCGGCGGTCACGGCGAGAGCGGCCACAAGGACGGACGCGACGATGTTGACCGAAGCCGCAGCGACCACCGTGCCCTGGATGTTGAGCGCCGGGAGCATGACGAGACCACCGAAGGCCGCACCCAGAAGCGCGCCGAGCGTGTTCGTTCCGTACAGCCGTCCGACGGGACGGCTGATCTGGTCGGGCCTGCCCGCCGCAGCGCGGACGAGATACGGGAACGTCGCGCCCATGAAGAGCGTCGGGAGGATCATGATTCCGAGCGCAATGGCCAGCTGCATGAACCAGAAGGGCCAGCCGGTGCCGCCCATGCGGTCGAAGAGCCACACGTAGACGAACGGCAGCTGTCCGTAGAGGAGCATTGCGAACCAGCAGAGAGCACCGACCCCCACCTGGATGCCGGCGAGGCGCCCGAGGACGAGCCTCCGGCCTCCTCTCGCGAGGTCGCGGTCGGCAAGCCTTCCGCCGGCCCACCCGCCGATCCCGATGCCCAGGAGGAACGCGAGGAGCATGATCGTGAACGCGTACGCGCTCCCGCCGAGCGTGAGCGCGAGCAGCCGGAACCACGCGATCTCGCAGAGGAGACTGGCGAAGCCGGCGAGCGCGGCCACGAGCAGGAGCGGGCCCAGGTACGAGTCTCGCTTCGGGGCCACTTCTGCGCCGGTCCTTTTCCCCTCTCCCGATCGGCCCGGGCTCAGCTTCGACACGCCGCGCTCTTCGGACGCGACCAACGCGACGGGCTCGCTCGCCCGAGACAGCGCCAGCGCGAGGAGGGCGAGCACCCCGTTCGCCGCGGCCGTCCCCCACGTCGTCGCTGCGAGTCCGAAACGCGGGAGCAGCACGAACCCCGCGAGCGCGGTGCCGAGGACCGCACCGAGAGTGTTGACTCCGTAGAGCCTGCCGACCTGGTAACCGGTCTCCGTGCGGTCGGACGTCACGAACCGCGCCAGGAGCGGAAGCGTTGCGCCCATGCAGAGAGTGGGCGGAAGCACCAGGATGCCGAGGAGGATGAACTGGAACGTGCCGAAGGCGGCCGGGCCGGGTTCGAACGCGCTCCAGAACCCGAGATAGACCGGAGTGACTGCGCGGACGAGCCACGGGAAGACGAGGGCGTAGACTCCTATGAACGCTTCGAGGACGGCGTACGTGAGAAGGGGGCGCGTGGTCCGCTCGGCCCACCGCGCGGCCGCGAAGCTCCCGAGCGCGAGACCCCCCATGAACGCGGAGAGCACCGTCACGATCGCGAGCTGGCTGGTGCCGAACACGACGTGGAGCTGCCGCGCCCAGAGCGTCTCGTACACGAGGGACGCGGCCCCGCTCATCAGGAAGAGAGGAATCAGGAAGCGGATTGCGCGCCCGCGTCCGAACCTCACCTTCGGCTTCGACATTCTTCACCCGCTTTCCGGTGGATGGCGTTCGGCCGTGGTGACTCGCCTCCAGCATCGCGCAGAGGCTAGCAGATTCGCGCGGCCCGCGAGAGGAGAATCTCCGTCCTGACCGCGGGAGGAGTGTGGTACGATGGTAGCTTGCCGAACATCGAGGCTCTCGCTCGCGGAGGGCCTTCCCGAACGAAGACCTTCAGAGAGGATCTCCCCGAAATGAAAAGACTCATCGTCATCGCCATCGCGGCAGTGGCAGCGGTCCTGGTCATCTGGTACGTCGTCGGGCGGGACGGGGAAGCCGCGGCGAGCCGCTACGAGACCGTCGAGATCGAACGCGGCGATCTCGAGAACGTCATCTCGAGCACGGGAACACTCTCGGCGGTCGGGACGGTCGAGGTCGGGACGCAGGTCTCGGGGACCATCAGCGGGGTTCTCGTCGACTACAACGAGAGCGTGCGGAAGGGGCAGGTCCTCGCTGTCCTCGACACGACGATGCTCTCCGCAAGCGTCCGTCAGGCGAGCGCGGAGGTGATGCGGTCCGAGGCTCAGTACGACCAAATGGCGCGCGACTACGGGCGCGAGCACGACCTGCGAGAGGGCAACCTCATCAGCGAGCAGGAGTTCCTGGACGCCCAGACGCTCCTCGACACCGGCCACGCGAGCCTCATCTCGGCGAAGGCCTCGCTCGATCGCGCGCGGGCGAACCTGCGCTACGCCGTCATCCGCTCCCCCATCGACGGAACTGTCATCATGAGGAACGTCGAGCCGGGACAGACCGTCGCGGCGAGCTTCTCCACTCCGACGCTGTTCGTCATCGCCGAAGACCTGTCGGAGATGGAGATCCACGCTCAGGTGGACGAGAGCGACATCGGCGCCATCGAGGTCGGCCAGGAGGTGCGGTTCACGGTGGAGGCGTACATCGACGAGATGTTCGAGGGCACGGTCCGGCAAATCTGGCTTCAGCCTCAGACGGTGCAGAACGTGGTCACCTACACCGCCGTCGTCGACGCCGCGAACGAGAAGGGACTTCTCTACCCCGGCATGACAGCGACGACCGATTTCGTGATCGACGAGCGCCACGACGTCCTGCTCGTGCCGAACGCCGCGTTCAGGTTCCAGCCTTCCGATGAGATGATGGAGGAGTTCCGGGCGCGCATGCAGAAGCGCATGGAGAACCTCCCCGACTCCACAAGGGCGAAGATGGGCCGGCGCGGCGACGGGAAGCAACCGGGTGCCCAGAGTGGCGGCCACGGCGGGCAGAGCGGGCCGGGGGGAAACAGCGGTGGTCCACCGGGAATGTCGGGCGCCCACGGCGGCCAGCAGTGGGGCGGGACGCGGCTCTGGATCCTCGGCGAGGACGGCGACTTCGACGCTGTGCGGATCGACGTCGGCGCGACCGACGGACGGATGACGGAGATCGTGAGCGGGCGCGGTATCGAAGAGGGCACGCAGGTCATTACGAAGGTCAGCGAGGAAGCGGCGCGGGGAAGCACCGCGAGCAGGGCGCTCCGCCGCGGGATCTAGGAGCGGCGGTCGAACGTTGAGGCTGTTCAAGGATGACACGATGGCCGGTCTGATCGAGACACGCGGGGTCACAAAGGTCTACCACATGGGTGACGTCACCGTGCACGCCCTGCGCGGCGTCGACCTCGTCGTGGAGGACGGCGAGTTCGTGGCGCTCATGGGCGCGTCAGGCTCCGGGAAGTCGACGCTCATGAACGTCCTCGGGTGCCTCGACGCGGCGACCTCCGGTGAGTACCACCTCGGCGGCGTGGATGTCCACGAGCTCACGGGCGACGAGTTCGCCGAGATCCGAAATCAGAAGATCGGCTTCGTCTTCCAGGGGTTCAACCTGCTCGCGCGGACGTCGGCGCTCGACAACGTCGAACTCCCTCTCTTCTACGACCGTTCCGCCCGCATCGAGGACCCGCGCGCCGCCGCGATCGAGGCGCTCGAGCGCGTCGGTCTCGGCGATCGGGTCGAGCATGAACCGAGCGAGCTCTCGGGCGGCGAACAGCAGCGCGTCGCCATCGCCCGCGCGCTCGTCAATTGCCCTTCGATCATCCTCGCCGACGAGCCGACCGGAAACCTCGACAGCCACACGTCCCTCGACGTCATGGCGCTCTTTCAGGAACTGAACGCCCAGGGCATCACGATCCTGGTCGTCACACACGAACACGACCTCGCCCGGTACACGAGCCGGACGGTGACGCTCAGAGACGGGGTCGTCGTCGAGGACCACGTGAACCAGAACCGACGCGACGCAGCGAAGGACGCGTTGGATGTCCCGGAGATCGGTGACCCCGCGAGCCGGGGCGGATTCCCAAGGAGCTAGAGAGACGATGAAGGTCAGGAACCTCATCAGGATCGCTTTCAGGAGCCTCACGAAGAACAGGATGAGGAGCCTCCTGACGTCGCTCGGCGTGATCATCGGCGTCGGCGCCGTCATCGTGATGGTGGGCATCGGAGCGGGCGCCCAGGCGGAGGTCGAGAATCAGATCCGCTCGCTCGGGGCCAACCTCATCGTCATATTCCCGATGCACCGCAGGGTCGGCGGAGTCAGCCAGGGCGCCGGGTCCAGGAACATGCTCACGCTCGACGACGCCACGAAGCTCAGGGAGCAGGCGCTCCTCGTCACGGCCGTTTCGCCGCTCGTCCGTTCGGGGGGGCAGATCATAGGCGGGATCGGGAACTGGAACACGTCCGTGGAGGGCGTCGACCCCTCGTACATCGAGATACGCAGCTGGCCGCTCGCGACAGGTGAGTTCTTCGGGGACAGAGAGGTCCGCGCCAAGAGCAAGGTAGCCGTGCTCGGGCAGACCGTCGTCGAGAACCTCTTCCCCGACAGCGACCCGATCGGTGAGACGATCCGCATCAGGAACACGCCGTTCCGCGTGATCGGCACGCTCACCGAGAAGGGACAGACTTCCTGGGGTCACGACCAGGACGACGTCATCCTCGCCCCGTCGACGACCGTGCTCTACCGACTCGCGGGCGGGAAGCACATCAGCAGGATCTACGCGAGCGCTCTCTCTCCTGAGGAGTCGGCGGCCGCGCAGGAGGAGCTCACGCTCCTCCTCAGGGAGGCTCACAGGCTCCACCCCGGCGAAGAGGACGACTTCCGGGTCCGCAACCAGGCCGAGATCATGGAGACCGCGGCCGAGACGTCGCGCGTCATGACACTCCTCCTCGGGTCGGTGGCGGGCGTCTCGCTCCTCGTCGGCGGGATCGGCATCATGAACATAATGCTCGTGTCGGTGACCGAGCGGACGAGAGAGATCGGCATCCGCCTGGCCGTCGGAGCGCGAAGCAAGGACGTCCTGAGGCAGTTCCTCACCGAGGCCGTGGTCCTCTCGCTCGTCGGAGGCATCATCGGGATCGTCCTCGCGTTCCTGGTCTCGTCCCTCCTCTCGAAGTACGCGGGGATGACCACGCTCATCGACCCGTGGGTCATCGCGATCGCGTTCGGGTTCTCCGGGGCGGTCGGCGTCTTCTTCGGCTACTACCCTGCCCGGAAGGCAGCCCGCCTGAACCCCATAGACGCGCTCCGGCACGAGTAGGAGCCGGCTCCCGACAACAACCGACCGCGCCTTTCCCTTCCGATCCCTCAAGAACCGCCCCAGATGGCATTCTGCACCGCTCCCACCGGTCCCCAGCCGAACTCCCTGATTCATTGACAAACCGCATTAATAGTGGTATTATAGGCAGTTAGAGGGACAAGCTCACGGTCACCGTGCCGCGGGGCGCATGCGAATGCTCCCGCCGCGTGGCCGTCTTATGTCCGCGTACGGTGGGAAACCGGCGCGGCGACCGGCTCCGTCCGGAGAGCGGGCTCGGAAAGGACGCACAGCCATCGCCTACTGCTCATACTTGTAGTCAAGAAGAGTGGAAGTCGGTCCGCAGCATGATGTTGCGGCCAGTGCGTACCGCTGCCGGGGACGGCAGGAGAGTCAGCTGAGAAGAGGGAGTCGGTCGTGCTGAACGGCCTAGGGATTGCTCCGGGTCTGTACGGGGAGCCGCGCTTTCCGCGGCTGTCGACCCGTGCGGATACGCCCGGGGCACGTTGTTTTATGGAGACGAGAGTCCATGAGAGAGCACGGTGACAGGAGAGGGCGCACGACGCCCGCGGAACTGCGAAAGGAAGCCCACACCATGAGATGGAGAACGCTGGTTTGCGCGGTGCTCCTTGCGGTGACGGCAAGCGTGAGTGTGGCAGACGTCCCGCAGACGATGAGCTACCAGGGAGTGCTGAAGGACGCCGGCGGGAGCATGGTGCCGGACGACGACTACGTCATCACGTTCAGCATCCACGACGTGGACGTGGGAGGCGCCGCCCTCTGGATGGAGGCACAGACGCTGCCCGTCTCCGGCGGGATCTTCAACGCCGTTCTCGGCAGCGCGACGCCTCTCAACATCCTCTTCGATCAGCCCTACTGGCTGGGTGTCGCGATCGAAGCGGACCCGGAGCTCGAGCCGCGCGTGGAGCTGACGGCAGCGCCGTACGCTATGCGCGCTCTCTACGCCGACAATGGGGCGGATGACGACTGGGTGATCTCGGGGAGTGACGTGTATCGCCTCACCGGGAGAGTGGGCATCGGGACCCCGACGCCGGAGTACGCCCTCGACGTTGCGGACACGGCCCGAGTACTGGGCCTCGTGATGCCCACGGGGGCCGCCGACGGTCACGTTCTCACGTCCGACGCGGCCGGGGTCGCGTCCTGGCAGCCGGGCGGCGGCACGGGTGACCTCACCGGTGTCATCGCCGGCGAAGCTCTCTCCGGAGGCGGAACCGAAGGCGACGTGACGCTCGACGTGAACGCGGGGGCGGGCCTCGCGATCGCCGCAGACACACTGGGCCTCGCGGGTCCGTACCTCGACGGAGGCGCCTTCGTGAACGAGGGGCAGGCAGACGCGGTCACCGCCGACATGGTGTTGCCGGACGTTATCTCGACTCTCGACGGCGTCGCGAACGACGCTGGCGACATCGACCTCATCGAGGGTGAGAACATCACGATCACTCCCGACGACGTCGGAAACACCATCACGATTGCGGCAACCGGCAACGGGGACGTGACCGCCGTCTACGGTGACGACGGACTCACGGGCGGCGGTGACGCAGGCGACATCCATCTCGGTGTCGGCCCGGGAGACGGCATCGCGGTCTCCGCGGACTCGGTGTCGGTCGTAGCGGCCGCTCTGGCCGGCGCCGGCCTCGCAGACGACGGAACGAACGATCTCGCGATCGTCACGGGCGCAGGACTTGAGGTCGTCGCCGATACGCTCGGCCTCACGGACGCGTACGCGACCGGCGCCGCCTACGACGCCGCCTTCGTGAACGAGGGGCAGGCCGACGCGGTCACGACCGACATGGTCGTCCCCAACATCCTGAGCGGGATCAACGGCGTGACGAACGACGGTGGGGAGATCCAGTTCATCGAGGGATCGAACATCCAGATCCTCACCAACGACGAGCTGAACACGATCACCTTCGCAGCGGCGGGAACGCTCTCCGGTGACATTACCGCCGTCATCGCGGAGGACGGTCTCTACGGCGGTGCGGACTTCGCGGACGCGCACCTCTGGGTCGGCGATGGAGACGGCATCGTGGCAGACGCCGACTCCATACACGTTCAGGTCTCAGACTTCGCAGGAGCCGGTCTCGTTGACGACGGCTCCAACAACATCGACGTCAATACCGGCGCGGGCCTCGCGGTCGTCGCCGACACGCTCACCCTGACCGTTCCCTACCGGGACGGAACCGCCTACGACGCCGTCTTCGTGAACGAGGGACAGGCGGACGCGGTCTCGACCGACATGCTCGTCCCCGACGTCGTCTCGAGCCTGGACGGCGTCGCCAACGACGGGGGCGACATCGACCTCGTCGAGGGCGACAACATCACGATCACACCCGATGACACGGGGAACACGATCACGATAGCCGCGACAGGCAGCGGGGACATCACCGGCGTCGAAGCAGGCAGCGGCCTCGCCGGCGGTGGGACCGAGGGCGACGTGACGCTCGATGTCGTCACGGGTCCCGGCCTTGCGGTCGTGGCGGACACGCTCGGACTGACCCTCCCCTATCAGGACGGTAGTGCCTACGACACCGTCTTCGTGAACGAGGGACAGGTCGACGCAGTCACGGCCGACATGGTCGTTCCCGACGTCGTCTCGAGCCTGGACGGCGTCGCCAACGACGCGGGCGACATCGACCTCGTCGAGGGTGAGAACATCACCATCACTCCGGACGATGAAGCCAACACGATCACGATCTCGGTCGCCGCGGGCGGCGACGGGGACTGGTCCTTTGATGGAGACAACATCTACTCAACGGTTCCCGGGAACGTGGGCATCGGTGAACCTCTTCCCGACACGAAGCTCCACGTCGCCGGCGACGCGAAGGTCACGGGGACGGTCTACACGAACAAGGTCTCGAGCATGAGCCCTCTCGAGCTCCAGACCGGAGACGTAACCCGGGTGTTCGTGGACGATGTCACCGGCAACGTCGGCGTTGGGGTGACTACCCCCGTCGAGAAGATGGAGGTTGACGGTGCCGTGCGGATGACGGGACTGCAGCTCACGACTGGACCGGGAGATGGTCTCATGCTGACGTCCGACGCCTCAGGCGTCGGCACCTGGCAGAACCCGGTGGACGTGCTCATCCCGCTCGACGCTTCGGCCGACGCTCCCCTCACGGCCGTCATAGGGGCCACGAACACCACGCTCGAGACGGGCTTCGCCGCGGGCGTGCAGGGATCACACGCGGCCTCCGGGACGTTCGGCTACCTCGGCGGTGAGAACATCGGAGTGATGGGCATCGGTGCCATCGGCACCGGCGTCGAGGGACTCGGCGCCATCGGCGTCAAGGGGACCGGCAGCACGGCCGGCATCCAGGGCATCGGAAGCGGCCCGGTCGGAGTCGGCGTCTTCGGCTCCAACCTCACCGGGTACGCCGGGTACTTCGAAGGGAACGTCCTCATGACCGGGTTCGAGCTCCCGACGGGCTCAGCGGAGGGCTACGTCCTGACCGCGGGCGTCGGCGGATCCGGAACGTGGCAGGCGATCCCGCCCAGTATCGCGGGAACAGGGGACCCCAACAGGATCCCCAAGTTCGTCGACGAGCAGACGCTCGGCAACTCCGCGATCTTCGAGAGCGGAGGCACGGTCAGCATCGGCCTCGTCGCGGCCCGGGGCGACGGTTCGCCGCGCCTCAAGAGAGGGGACACCAGGACGTACGGGCGGCTGGCAAGAAGGTTCGTCGTCGCCGCGGACAACGCCGAGACCGGCCACTTCAGCGTCATGGAGACGGACGCTCTGGAGGACGGACGAACGGCCATCTACGCGCTCCGCGACAGGGAGTGGGACGTGCCGAACGACGGATCCGGATACGGCGTCGGAGAGACGAACAACGCGATCACGGGATACAACTACTGGGGCGACCTCTACACGTTCGGGGTTGCCGGGTATTCCTACAATGACGAGAAGCTGACCGGCGGCGTGCTCGGGGCGGAGCACGAGGGTGACTACTGGGGCGCGCTGGGCTACCGGGACATCGACTACCACGGCTGGGGCGTCTACACACCGAACGACACATACGTCGGTGGCAACCTGGGCATCGGGATCGACGACCCGCAGGCGAAACTGGACGTCGCCGGAACCGCGCAGGTGACCGGTCTCACGATGCCCACCGGGGCGTCCACCGGATACGTCCTGACCTCCGACGCGTTCGGCGCGGCAACCTGGGAGGCACCGAGCAGCTCGGACATCACGGCGGTGTACGCCGATGACGGCCTGACCGGGGGCGCTGAGACGGGTGACGCGCATCTCGCCGTCGGCGCGGGCGACGGGATCAGCGTCTCGGCCGACGACGTCTCCCTGGTCGCTGCAGACATCGCCGGCGCGGGGCTGGCAGACGATGGCGCGAACAACCTCGCGATCGTGACCGGTGCGGGTCTCGCGGTCGTCGCGGACACGCTCGGACTGACCGTCCCCTACCAGGACGGCAGCGCGTACGACGCCGTCTTCGTGAACGAAGGACAGGCCGACGCGGTCGGGGCCGGCATGATCGTCCCGGACGTCGTCTCGAGCCTTGACGGTGTCGCGAACGACGCTGGCGACATCGACCTCGTCGAGGGCGCGAACATCACCATCACTCCCGACGATCTCGGGAACACGATCACGATCGCGGCCACCGGCGGCGGCGACATCACGGCCGTCACTGCAGGCAGCGGCCTCACGGGCGGCGGGACCGAGGGCGACGTGACGCTCGACGTCCTCACCGGCGCGGGCCTCACGGTGCTCGCCGATGCGGTCGAGTTGACCGTTCCCTACCAGGACGGCAGCGCGTACGACGCTGTCTTCGTGAACGAAGGACAGACTTCGTCGATCACTGGCGACATGATCGCGGACGGTGCGGTCACCGACGCCGACGTCGCTACAGGCGCAGCCATCGACCCGGCCAAGATCAGCGGCACCGCCTGGACGGCGCTGAACGACGGAACTGGAAGCGGACTCGATGCGGACACCGTCGACGGCCTCGACTCCTCCGACCTCGCTACGGCCACTCACGAGCACGACGCGGCCCACATCGACGACGAGGCCGGCGAGGTCGACACCGCCGCGGACTTCGGGTTCGTCGCTCCGACCCACGTGGCGAACATGGATGCCGACCTCCTCGACGGACAGGAAGCGGCCAGCTTCGCCACGACCGTGCACGAGCACGACGCGGCCTACGTCAACGATGACTCCGGCGAGGTCGACACCGCCGCGGACTTCGGGTTCGTCGCTCCGACCCACGTGGCGAACATGGATGCCGACCTCCTCGACGGACAGGAAGCGGCCAGCTTCGCCACGACTGTGCACGAGCACGACGCGGCGTACATCGACGACGAGGCCGGCGAGGTCGACACGGCCGCGGACTTCGGGTTCGTCGCTCCAACGTACGTCGCCAATCTCGACTCCGACCTCCTCGACGGACAGGAAGCGGCCAGCTTCGCCACGACTGTGCACGAGCACGACGACGCCTACGTCAACGAGGGCCAGGCCGACGCCGTCTCGGTCGCGATGATCTCCACCGACGTCGTCTCGAGCCTCGACGGTGTCGCCAACGACGGCGGCGACATCGATCTCATTGCTGGATCGAACGTGACGATCACGCCGGACGACATCGGCAACGCGATCACGATCGCCGCGACCGACCCGGCAGACGGCGATTGGACCGTGTCAGGAGGTGACGTCTACTCGGCGGTCGCCGGAAACGTCGGCGTCGGAACGTCGTCGCCGGCGAGGAAGCTCCACATCAGCGACGTCCTCAGGCTCGAGCCGCGGGCCGACTTCCCCGCGAGCCCGAGCGACGGCGACATCTGCGTCATGGGCGATTCGGGCAGCCGGCACATCTACTGCTATCTGAACGGATCCTGGATGCAGCTCGACCCGGCGGCGGCCCGCAGGAACGACGTGACTGAGTAGGACGTCCGCAGCAGGACATCCGCTGTTCCTCACGCAAAAAAAGGCCCCCGCCCGATTCGGGGCGGGGGTCGCTTCTTCCGGAATCCACTTCGTTCGACCCGTCCGCCTACTGAGCGTACTGGAGCTCGTAGAGGCGGTAGTAGTACCCCTTCTTCGCAAGAAGCTCCTGGTGCGAGCCGACCTCCCGGATCTTGCCCTTGTGCATGACGAGGATCTTGTCTGCGTGCTGGATGGTCGAGAGCCGGTGCGCGATGACAATCGAGGTCCTTCCCTCCATCAGCCTCACGAGGGCGTCCTGGATGAGCTGCTCCGTCTCGGTGTCGATGTTCGACGTCGCCTCATCGAGTATGAGGATCTTCGGGTCGAATGCCAGGGCCCGAGCGAACGCCAGGAGCTGCCGCTGGCCGGTCGACAGCGTCGCACCTCTCTCGTGCACCTCTTCGTCGTACTTGCCGGGTAGACGCTCGATGAAGCGGTCCGCGTTCACGTGCTTCGCCACCGCGCGGACCTCATCGTCGGTGATCGCGTCGTTCCCGAGCCTGATGTTCCCCTTGATGTCCCCCGCGAATACGAAGACGTCCTGCATGACGAGGCCCAGGTGCGAACGGAGGAACTTCTTGGGAAACATGCGGATGTCGATCCCGTCGAGGGTGATTCGGCCCTTCTGGACGTCGTAGAACCGCTCGAGCAGGCTTATGATCGATGTCTTCCCCGCGCCGGTCGCCCCGACGATCGCTACCGTCTCACCCGGCTCGACCTCGAACGAGACGTCCCGAAGCACATACTCATTCCCGTCGTACGAGAAGCTCACGTTCTCGAACGCGATCTGCCCCTCCACCTCGACCGGCACCCGCGGCTCCGAGGGCTCGGGAATGATCTCCTTGTTGTCGAGGAGGAGGAATATCCTCTCCGACGATGCCATCGCCTGCTGCATCGTGCTGTACTGCTCCGCGAGGTTCCTGATCGGGCGGAAGAACATCTGAACATACGAGAGGAACGCGACCAGCGTCCCGAGGGACAGCGTGTTCTGGATGACCTTGCCGCCGCCGTACCAGATCACGAGCCCGATCGCCACTGAGCTTGCGAGCTCCATGAGCGGCATGAAGACGGCGAACACCTTGATCTGCCGCATCGCCGCCAGGAAATTGTCGTGATTGATGTTCGCGAAGCGGCGATGGCTCTCGAGTTCACGCGCGAAGATCTGCGTCACCCTCATCCCGCCGATGTTTTCCTGGAGCGACGCGTTGATCCGCGCAACGCGGACGCGCACCTCACGGAACGCGTCACGAATCCTCACGCTGAAGATCGCCGTCGCCCACGCCATGAACGGAAGCACCGCGAAGCACACGAGCGCCAGCCGCCAGTTGAGGCGGAGGAGCAGAATGATGACGCCGATCAGGATGAACACGTCCCTCAGGAGCATGATCACGATCGACGTGAACATCTCGTGCAGAACCTCCACGTCGTTCGTCGCCCTCGTCACGAGACGTCCCACCGGGTTCTTGTCGAAGAACGAGAGCGAGAGACTCTGCAGGTGACGCAGGACCTTCATCCTGATGTCGTACATCACCCTCTGCGATGTAAGCTCCATCATGTTGATCTGGAAGAGTGAGAACGCGAACGTCAGGACGAGGATCGCCACGATGAGAAGCGCCACGCGCGCGAGGCCGCGGAAGTCATTCTCTCGGATCATCCATATCTGGTCGCTCGAGATCTCGCCGAACTTCTCCATCGGGATCCCGACCATCGACCCGGCGGAGAGGAACCCGGCGTCGTCGACTCCGGACTTCTCGACGGACTCCCGGTCCGCGAGGTAGTAGTTCCCCTCTCCGATGATGCCTGCGTCCGTGGCGCGCGCCACGGCCCGGGGATCGTATCCCGAGAGGTGCTTCGAACGCACGAGGAAGGCTCCCCCGGCGGCGCCGTCGACCGGCACGAGATCGTCGGAGTGCTCCTGGATGAACGCGCGCGCGAAGGCCCCGGTGTCGCCCCCGGCTCCGGCGTCCACCTGAACGAGCCGCGCCGTCGCGACTATGTAGTCGTCGATCGCCAGCCTGGTGATGTACGGGAGGGCCAGCTCGAAGCCGGCGACGAAAGTCAGGATGATCACGGCCACGACGACGAGCCTCATGTACGGTTTCACGTACATGAGGAGCCTCCTGACGAGCCGGGCGTCGTACGGCTTGCCCAGCACTTCCTCGTCGTGGTGGTCGTGTGCCATCGTCCTACCTCGCCTCGTCTGAGGCTTCCATCTCGTCCTCGAGCAGCTGTCGCCGGTGGATACCGGCGTAGAGGCCGTCGAGCGTGAGGAGCTCCTCGTGCGTTCCGTGCTCCGTCACGCGGCCGTCTTCGAGCACGATGATCTGATCGGCGTGTTTGATCGACGAGATCCGGTGCGAGACGATGATGGTCGTCCGGCCCGAGAGCGCGCCCTTGAGCTCCTGCTGGATCCTCTCCTCGGTCGCCGTGTCGACCGACGAGAGCGCGTCGTCCAGGACGACGATGGCAGGTCGCTTGAGGAGAGCGCGCGCAATCGCGATACGTTGCTTCTGGCCACCCGAGAGCGTGACCCCCCGCTCGCCGACGAGCGTGTCCATTCCCTCCGGGAACGCTTCGATCTCCCCGAGCATCCCCGCGATCCTCGCCGCCTCGACGACGTCCTCCTCAGGTGCGTCCGGAATCCCAAATCTGATGTTCTCCCGAAGCGTGTCGGAGAACAAGAAGGTGTCCTGGGGCACGTAGCCGATCGAGCGCCTGAGCGTCGCGAGCGTGAGGGCACTGACGTCGTGCCCGTCAATCTGCACCTGCCCTTCCGACGGCTCGTAGATCCGAAGGAGGAGGTTGCACACCGTACTCTTCCCTGAACCGGTCCGGCCCAGAATCCCAAGCACCTCTCCCGGTCTGACGCGGATGTCGACGTCCACGAGCGCGGGATCGAGTCCCTCCTCGTATCGGAAGGTGACGTCCCGGAACTCGATCTCCCCGCGGACCTCATCGAGGTCGATCGCGTCCGGCGCGTCGGCAATCGAAGGCACCGTGTCGAGAATCTTGTTGATCCTCCCCATCGAAGCGGCGCCCCGCTGCATCACGTTGACGACCCATCCCATCGCGATCATCGGCCACGTGAGAATGCCGAGGTAGCTCGTAAACGCGACGAGGTCTCCGGTGGAGATCGTCCCGAGGATGACCTGCCTACCCCCGAAGAAGATGATGACGACGACGCTCATGCTCGAGAGCATCATGATGAACGGGAAGAACGCCCCCCATATCCTGATCAGGCTGATGTTCTTCTGGACGTACTCCTTCCCGGCGTCCGCGAGTCTCGCGCGCTCGTGGTCTTCCTGGGCGTAGGCCTTGACCACGCGGATGCCCGAGATGCTCTCTCGGACGCGCTCCGTCAGATCGGCGAAGCACTCCTGAACCTGTTCGAACCGCTGGTGCAGGAGCCTCCCCGCGCGCATCGTGAAGATCGCGATAAGTGGCATCGGGATGAGGGCCATCAGCGTGAGCTTGACGTTGAGCGCGAGCATGAAGCCGATCGTCGCAAGACCGAGGATGAGAGCGTCAGTCCCGGCGACGATGCCGATCCCCGACGCCATCCTCACGGCGTTCAGGTCGTTCGTCGCACGGGCCATCAGGTCACCGGTCTTGTTGACCGCGAAGTAGCTCGCCGGGAGTCTCTGGAGGTGGCTGAAGATCTCGTTCCGGAAGTCCTCCTCGATGTGGCGCGAGGTCCCGATGATGAGGAAGCGCCAGAGGAAACGGAGGCAGGCGATGCCCGCCGCGAGGACTGCGATCATCAGTCCGTAGCTCACGAGATCGCCGCGCACGATTCCGCCCGCGGTGAGGTCGTCCACGGCCCGTTTGATGATGCGCGGGATGAGGAGCTGCATCCCGTCGACGATGAGAAGCGAGATCAAGCCGACGATGACGGACCACTTGTACTTGGCGAAATACTTGAGGAGGCTCTTGAGACTTCCCATGGTCACCCGGAGGCATTAGGCCCCCGCCTCGGAACGTCCGAGTGGCAAAATCCGCCCCGCAGGAGCTGCGGCGCGGACGTTCATGCCACCCTCGCGACACTTCCGGCCTATGGTCGGTGGGTCGGGGAGATTCTATCGCCTCGAGGGCAGACGTGTCAACAGAAGGCCCGGCGGCGCGGTCTCGGTTGAACAGGACGGGGATTGGTGGTAGAATGACGGTGTGGCACTTCTGGGCCACGCGCGATACCGATTCGTCCGGAAAGGAGGTGTGTATCGATGCGTACTGCGATGATCTTCCTCGTGCTCTGCGTTCTCGGCACCGGCACCATCCTCGCCAACCCGATCATTGGGGAGCAGCTCTACATCGACTTCGATCCTCCGAACCTTCAGTACAGCGTGTACCCTGAGCTGTTCTCGACGGTTGACGCCTACGTGGTCCTGGACATCGTGGAGGGAGGTCCCGGAGGGTTCACCGAGATCTCGTTCGCCCTGTCCACGACTCCGGGCATGGCCTCCGATCACGTCTTCACGAACCTGCTTCCGGGAGCCTCGGTCGTCGGCGACTGGTTCAACGGTGTGACGATCTCGACCGACTGCGTGGCCGACCCGGTGACGGCGGTCGCAAAGCTGTCGTTCGTCTACGAAGGAACCCCGGGCGTGGTGGGGCTCGAGGAGCACCCAGGCTCGCCGCACGTGCTCCTCGACTGCGAGGTTCCCCCGTACGTCTACATCTTCTGCCACCGCTACCATGGCGGGGTGGGCCAGCCCGAGGTCTTCGGTGACTGCGGCGGGAATCCCGTGCAGAACGTCACGTGGGGCTCCATCAAGGGGCTCTACGAGTAACGGCCCGAGCAGCGACAGAGCGCCGGGATACCGAGCGAGAACAAAGAAGAGGCGGCCACCCTCCGGGGTGGCCGCCTGTCGTTTCGTGTTCGTGCTGGTGTACGCTCGCGCGTCCGCCGCGCTGCCCTTATCTGATAACCACGACCTTCCGGCTCGTGCTCTCGCTGCCGATCTCCATCCGAAGGAGGTAGACGCCGGACGCGACCGGATCGCCGCTCTCAGAGAGGCCGTCCCAGACCACGGCCCCCTCACCCCCGTACGATCCGGGCACGAGGCGCCGGACGAGCCTGCCGGACGCGTCGTAGACCGCGAACGTCGCGTCCGCTCCCGCCGGCGCGGAGAACTCAGCCGCGGAAGAGACCGCGAACGGGTTCGGGCGCGGGGGCGCGAGCCAGAGCGCGGACTTCCTGACATCCGCGCGGACCTCGACCGGCCCCGCGAAGGTCTCCTCCCCTTCGGCCGGTACCGCTCCGACCATGTACGCGTACGTCGTGCCGTCGACGACGCTCCGGTCGGCGAACTCGCTGACGCCCAGAAGCTCCTCGTTGAGCCGGACGAAGCCGTCGCCCGAACCGATGCCCGCCTGCGCCGCGAGTATCTCGCGGACCGTCGCGGAACCGGGATCGCCCTGGCGCTCGCCGGGAGGCGCGTCGGTCTCGCGAATCGCCATCCGGTAGACGTTGTACCCAAGGACGACGGTGGTCTCATCGAAGTCCCACGAGACCACGACCGCGTCACCCTCGACGCGGCACGTTACGTTCTCGACCGGCGGGACGGACGTCCCCCCGCCGTCGGCGTCGAGGCAGAACACCTTCCCCCCGCTGCCGCCCATGTACTGCGTGCCGACGAGCGCCTCGGCGTGACCGTCGCCGTTGACGTCGCTGATTCCCCGCACGGAGTAGACGCGGTTCCCGACCGTGTAGGTCCAGAGGAGATCGCCGCTGCGCCCGCTCACGCAGTAGGCCTTCAGGTCGAACGACCCCGCGATCACGTCGTCGTACCCGTCGTAGTCGACGTCGTCAATCGGATCAATCGCCCAGACGTATCCCCCATTCACAGACCCATTCGTCGGGACGCTCCAGTGCTCGACGCCGGTCTTCCCGCTCACGCAGATGATGATGTTGTCCGTCGAGCCCACGAGGACCTCCGGCGATCCGTCGTCGTCGAGGTCGTCGGTCGTGACGACGCGCATCACGTTGCCGTACTCGTAGGGCGTGTCGTACTGCCAGATCCACGAGCCGTTCGCCCCGCTCACGCACACGACGCCCGCCGGCGTGCTGGACGGATACCCGGAGGAGTACCAGCGCCCGAGCAGTGCGTCATCGATCCCATCGTCGTTGACGTCCGCGATCGAGCAGATCGAGTAGACGCTGGAACCCGCGTCGTACGACCAGATCGGCGACGCCGTGCCGCTGTTCCCCCCGTCGATGCAGTACGCGTAATCGGAGTTGTCACCGGTTGCCACGAGGACATCGGCCTTGCCATTGCCGTTCACGTCCCCGGTCCGAGCGACCTGGAAGACGGCATCGGGCGCCTGGAACTTCCAGACGAGCGTCCCGGTCGCGCCGTCCATGCAGTAGGCCCGGTTGTTGTCGCTCCCGCAGCCGAAGATGATCTCGGGGATCGTGTCGTCGTTGACATCGGGGATCCAGTCGATGCTGTAGACCCATCCGGAGGGAGGATCGTCGACGTAGGTGTCGTAGTCCCAGAGCGTCGTGCCGAGCTCGTCGGCGAGGATCGCGTACGCGGTCCGGCCCCCCCAGGAGGTACCCAGGAGCGCTTCCTGCAGAGCGTCTCCGTTCAGGTCGGGCGCGGTCCCGACGCAGAAGTCGCCGTAACCGCAGCCGCCGCTCACGCCGCCGGGCGGAGAGACTCCCCACACGACGTCGCCGTCGGCGCCGCTGAGGCACTTGAAGTGCCCGGCCGGATCGGCCGTGTGGTCGATCTCGACGAGGACGTCGGGGAAGGCGTCGCCGTCCATGTCCTCGATCGTGCCGAGGCATCTGACGTGATCACCGTACGACGGGGTCACCCAGACGAGGGAGACCGGCTCCGCAGCCGCTGCGACCGCGATTGCGAACACGAGCGCTAGAACGAGGAGGATACCGAAGGGTCTCATCGTC
>JALGVN010000109.1 GCA_025774645.1 bacterium | reverse complement strand
CCTCCGGGCGCGCGCGACATCGTCGCCCCGGACGACGGAGCGGAGGTTCCCTCGGCGTTCCGCCTCGCGCAGAACTCGCCGAACCCGTTCAATCCGATCACCACACTGCGGTACGAGATCCCCTCGCCGGGGTGCGATCTCGTGATCGCGGTCCACGACGCCTCCGGCAGACGCGTCGCCACACTCCACGCCGGCCACCGCAGCCCGGGTCTCCACGAGGCCACCTGGGACGGTCGCAACGACCGCGGGGAAAGGGTTGCAAGCGGTGTCTACTTCGCTAGAATGGTGGCTCCGGACTTCTCGACAACCAGGAAGATGATCCTCCTCAGGTAGAGTCCTTCGGGAGTCGAGGAGGAAGCGCCGTCGGACGCCGCGCGCGTTCTCGTGTGCGATGGGCGCGTTCGTGTCCGCGTCGCGCTCACCAGACGGCAGCGGAGGTGTGCATGGCGGCGGTCCGCCACATCGGAGTCCTGACGAGCGGGGGCGACGCCCCCGGGATGAACGCGGCGATCCGAGCGGTCGTGAGAACCGCCGTCGCCCGCGGGCTCAAGGTCACCGGCATCGTCCGCGGCTACACCGGGCTCATCGCCGGCGACTTCCGACCGCTCGACGCTCGGTCGGTCTCGAACATCATCCAGCTCGGTGGGACCATCCTCAAAACCTCGAGGTGCCAGGAGTTCTTCGAGCCGGAGGGCAGGGCCAAGGCGTCCGCCAACCTCGCGAGCGCCGGCATCGACGGTCTCGTCGTGATCGGCGGCGACGGCTCCTTCCAGGGGCTTCACCTTCTCGCGACCGAGCACGACGTCCTCGCCGTCGGCGTCCCCGGCACGATCGACAACGACATCTACGGGACCGACTTCACCATCGGCTTCCACACCGCGGTCAACACCGCGCTCGAGTCGATCGACAAGATCCGCGACACGTCGTCGTCGCACGACCGGGTCTTCTTCATCGAGGTCATGGGAAGAAGCAGCGGCGCCATCGCACTCGTCGTGGGCACGGCGGGCGGCGCCGAGGAGATCGTCATTCCCGAGAAACCGGTCGACGTGGACCGCCTCTGCGCCACCATCGAGGCGGGCCGAAGGCGCGGCAAGGAGAGTTTCATCGTCGTCGTCGCCGAGGGGGCAGCTGACGGCGGCGCGACGGCCGTCGCGGAGCTCGTGAGCGAGAGACTCGCCCTCGACTACCGCGTGAGCATCCTCGGGCACGTCCAGCGCGGCGGGTCGCCCGCGTCGTACGACAGAACGCTCGCGAGCCGACTTGGAGTCGCCGCCGTCGAGGCGCTCGCCGCGGGAGAGACCGACGTCATGCTCGGCGCCGACGGATGGGGCACCGAGATCGTGCCGCTCCCCGACACGTGGGAGAAGAGAGGAACCGTCTCGGGGAAGAAGGAAGACCTCACACTCGAGCTCCTCAGGGTCGCGAGGATCACGGGGTCGTAGCACCGGTCGTGATGCCGGCTCGAGCAACGGTAACATCGAGAACAGCGATGCGTGCTGTGCGTGAGAAGGCGGCGGCGGGATCTGCGCAACCCGACGCCGCCTCTTGCGTGCTGGTCGGAACTTCCGCGGCGGCGCTCCTCCGCCTTCGCTCCCCCGCCTCCGCGCCTCACGTCTACTTGCCCACCTCGAAGACGAACTTCCCGTCCTTCACATCGACACGCACCGTGTCGCCTTCCACGAATCCGCCCTCGAGGATCCGCACAGCCAGAGGATTCTGGATCTCCCTCTGAGGCGCGCGCTTCAGGGGTCGCGCGCCGTAAACGGGATCGAAGCCCTCTCGCGCGATCATCTCCTTCGCGGCGTCGGCGAGCTCGATGCCCATGTTCCGGTCCGCGAGGAGCGCCCTGAGACGCTCGAGCTGGATGTCGACGATCAACTTGATCTCGTCGAGCGACAGCGAGTTGAAGATCACGATCTCGTCGACCCTGTTCAGGAACTCGGGCCGGAACTGCGCGCGGAGCGCCTCCATGATGCGGTTCTGCATCTCCTCGGGGTTCTCCCCTGCGAGCTCCTCGATCCAGTGGCTGCCGACGTTCGAGGTCATGATGACGATCGTGTTCGTGAAGTCGACCGTCCTCCCCTGCCCGTCCGTAAGCCGCCCGTCGTCCAGGATCTGCAGGAGGACGTTGAAGACCTCCGGATGCGCCTTCTCCACCTCGTCGAGCAGTACTACCGAGTACGGCCGACGCCTGACGGCCTCCGTGAGGTAACCGCCCTCCTCGTAACCTACGTAGCCGGGCGGCGCCCCGATCAGACGCGCGACCGAGTGCTTCTCCATGAACTCGGACATGTCGATCCGGACCATCGCGTCCTCATCGTCGAAGAGAAACTCGGCCAGCGCCCGCCCGAGCTCGGTCTTCCCCACTCCCGTAGGTCCCATGAAGATGAACGACCCGATCGGCCGGCGCGGGTCCTGGAGACCTGCGCGCGCCCGGCGCACGGAGTCGGACACGACGCTGATGGCGTCGTCCTGTCCGACGACCCGGTCGCGAAGCCTGTCCTCCATCCTGAGGAGTTTCTCCCGCTCGCCCTCGAGCATCCGAGAGACGGGGATGCCGGTCCAGTTCGACACGACGCTCGCGATGTCGTCCTCGTCGACTTCCTCCTTGAGCATCTGCTCCTCGCTCTGAAGGTCCGCGAGACGCGCGTTCTGCTCCTCGAGCTTCGCCTGGAGCTCCGTGAGCGTTCCGTAGCGGAGCTCGGCGGCCCGGTTCAGGTCCCCCTGCCGCTCGGCGCGCTCGTACTCCGCCTTCGTCTCCTCGATGGCGGCCTTCGTCTCGCGGAGCGAGGTGATCGCGTCCTTCTCGTTCACCCAGTGCACCTTCATCTCGGCCGACTGCTCCTTGAGGTCGGCGAGTTCCCTCTCGAGCTTCTCGAGCCGCTCCGTCGACGCCTTGTCCTTCTCCTTCTTGAGCGCCTGACGCTCGATCTCGAGCTGCACGATGCGGCGCTCGATCTCGTCGAGGGCGAGAGGCATCGAGTCGATCTCGATTCTGAGCCGCGACGCCGACTCGTCAATGAGGTCGATCGCCTTATCCGGGAGGAACCTGTCGGTGATGTAGCGGTGCGAGAGCGTCGCCGCCGCCACGAGCGCCGCGTCCTTGATCCTGACGCCGTGGTGAACCTCGTAGCGCTCCTTGAGACCGCGGAGGATCGCGATCGTGTCCTCGACCGACGGCTCCCCCACGTACACGGGCTGGAAGCGCCGCTCGAGGGCCGCGTCCTTCTCGATGTGCTTGCGGTACTCATCGAGCGTCGTCGCGCCGACCGCGTGCAGCGATCCGCGAGCGAGCGCGGGCTTCAGCATGTTCGCCGCGTCGACCGCGCCCTCCGCCGCGCCGGCGCCGACGAGCGTGTGCATCTCGTCGATGAAGAGGATGATCTCCCCCTCGGACTCTTCGATCTCGCGGAGCACGGCCTTCAGTCTGTCCTCGAACTCGCCGCGGTACTTGGACCCGGCGATGAGCGCCCCCATGTCGAGCGCCGTGATGCGCTTGTTCTTCAGGCCCTCAGGAACGTCGCCGGCGACGATGCGCTGCGCGAGGCCCTCGGCGATCGCCGTCTTCCCGACGCCAGGCTCCCCGATGAGGACCGGGTTGTTCTTCCTCCTTCGCGAGAGAACCTGCACGACCCTGCGAATCTCGTCGTCCCGCCCGATCACCGGATCGAGCTTCCCCGCCCTCGCAAGGTCAGTGAGGTCGCGACTGTACTTCGCGAGCGCCTGGTACTTCTCCTCGGGGTTCTGATCGGTCACGCGCTGGCTGCCGCGGATGTCGACAAGGACCTTGAAGATATTCTCGCGTGTCGCGCCGAACTCACGGAGGATCGCCCCCGCGGGCGACTCCTTCTCGTCGGAGATCGCGATCAGGACGTGCTCGGTCGAGACGTACTCGTCCTTGAGCTGCTGGGCCTCGTTCCACGCCGTGCCGAGCACCGACTGGAGCACGGGCGACGCGTAGGCCTGTCCGGCCGCACCGTAGACCTCCGGCACTCTCTCGATCTCCTCGTTGAGCCTCGAGCGGATGCCCGACGTGTCGGCGCCGAGCCGCTGGAGGATCGGGATCACGATCCCCTCGTGCTGCTCGAGGAGCGCGTGGAGAAGGTGCTCCGGCGTGATCTCCTGGTGGCTCTTCTCGAGGGCCAGGTCCTGTGCGGCCTGAACGGCCTCCTGCGCTTTGAGAGTGAATCGATCCAGCCTCATGTCGTCTTCTCACCTCCTTCAAACGACCGCCCCCGCTCCGGAACATGCCACCCGCCCGGGCGGCGTCGGAAGTGCCCGCCGAGCTTACTGTCCCCGGAGCGAGGGTTCAAGGTTATGATGCAGGAAGGCCGTTTTCGTCGCGACCTCTCCCCCGCACGCGCGCGCTGCCGCCACGATAGGGGAACACGCGCTTGGGGCTTGACGCGGCCGCACCCACCCGGCTATGATACTGAGGAACGCATACCGAGCCGGGGCGCCCGCCCAGCACGGCACATGATAACGGCGGTGTAGCTCAGCTGGTTAGAGCAACGGAATCATAATCCGTGAGTCCGGGGTTCGAGTCCCTGCACCGCTACCAGGTTCGGCCCTCCTGCGTGAACGCCGGAGGGCCGATTCTCTTGAACGGGCGCGAGGCCGTCGAAGCGCAACACCGATCGAGGCGGAGTGTCGATGACAGACGTCGTTGGGACAGCAAGGAAGACCATCCGTCGGCACCGCATGATCTCCGAGCGCGACACGGTGCTCGCCGCGGTCTCGGGCGGACCCGACTCCGTCTGCATGCTCCACGTCCTCCTCGCCCTGCGCGACGAGTTCGGATTCAGTGTGAAGGTAGCGCACCTCGACCACGGCTTCCGCGGCGCGGAAGCCCGCGAGGAAGCTGGGTTCGTAGCGGAGCTCGCCGCGCGCTTCGACGTGCCGTGCATCCGCGAAGAGGTGAGCGTGCCGAGCTTCCTCCTGTCGCGTCGCATGTCGCCGCAGGACGCAGCGCGCCTCCTTCGCTATCAGTTCCTCGTCAAGACGTCGAAGCTCGAGTACTGCCAGCGTATCGCGACGGCCCACACTGCCGACGATCAGGCCGAGACGGTCCTCATGCGCGTCCTTCGCGGAGCCGGACCGGACGGACTCGCGGGCATCCCCCCGAAGCGGGAGGGGATCATCATCCGCCCGCTCCTCGGGGTGTGGCGCCCGGAGATCCAGGGATATCTCGCGGCGCACGATCTCCCCTACCGGACGGACCCCTCCAACCTCGAGTCGAAGTACCTCAGGAACAGCGTCCGGAACGAGCTCTTCCCGGTGCTCCGGGAGTACAACCCGAGCATCGAGCGCTCGCTCGTGAACCTCTCGGCCATCATGACCGACGTCGCCGCCCACCTTGAGCGCGAAACCGAGCTCCTGCTCCCGAAAGTCCTGAAGAGGGCCGCCTCGGGGCAGATTGCCCTTGATTCGGTGGAACTCGCTGGCTACGATGAAGCCTTACGGAGGAGCGTATTCCGGAGGGTCTTCGAGTCGCTCCACCCCGAATTCGCGCCTCTCCCGTTCCAGTACGTCGAGGGTCTCCTGAACCTCCTGGACCGGGGCGAGGTGGGGTCGTCGGTGGAACTTCCCGGCGGCGCGCGCGCGCGCCTCGAGCACGGCCAGGTGGTCGTCTCCCTCGGGAGCGGACCGACGGAGATCCCGACGGTCGAGCTCGACGTCCCCGGAAGCGCGGTCTTCGAGGATGCCGGTATCGCGATCTCGGCACGGATCCTCGACGTGGACGAGCTGCCGGATTCGCCCGCGGACTCGGGCGCAGGCGTCGCCTTCTTCGACCGCGACGCGATCGAGGGACCGCTCGTGATCCGTCCCCGCCGCGAGGGCGACCGTTTCCGTCCGTTCGGGATGGCGGGCACCAAGAGCCTGAAGGAGCTCTTCATCGACGCGAAGGTGCCGTGGAGTCTCCGTTCGGCTGTCCCGCTTCTCTGCGACACGAACTCGATCCTCTGGGTCGTCGGCATCAGGCGTTCCGCCGAGGCCGCCGTGACAGCTGAAACCAAGAAGGTCGTTGCAGTTCGGGCCCGTTCACTGGAGGAATCCACTGGAACTCGGGAAGATTCTCCTCACTGAGAACCAGATCCGCGACAGGGTCGTCGAGCTCGGACAGCGCATCTCCGAGGACTACGCGGGCGACCCGCCGATCCTGGTGAACGTGCTCAAGGGCGGCGTGGTCTTCCTCGCGGATCTCATCCGCGCCATCGACATTCCGATCAGGATCGACTTCATGGAGGTGTCGAGCTACGGGAACGCCACCGAGAGCACCGGCGTCGTCCGGATTCTCGAGGACCTGTCACAGAGCATCGAGGGGCAGCACGTCCTCATCGTCGAGGACATCATCGACACCGGACACACGCTCAAGTACATCATCGAGAATCTCGAGACGCGGCACCCGAAGAGCATCAGGATCTGTACGCTCCTCGACCGACGCGGTCGAAGGGAGGTCGACCTCAACCTCGACTACGTCGGGTTCGTCGTTCCCGACAAGTTCGTGATCGGTTACGGACTCGACCTCGCGCAGAGGTACAGGAACCTCCCGCACATCGCCGTCATCGAGGACGAGGAGATCCCCTAGGCTACGCAGGATCCCTCGAACCGCGGCCGCGCGTTCCTCGCGGCCGGGAAGGCAACCATGAAGCTGCCATTCGGAAATCCCGACAAGCGCGGGGACGACCGCGAACCCGACAAGCGGGAGAAGCACGACAACCTCCACAGGAAGCTCACGCCCCCACCTCGAGCGAGACAGCCGCTCCTGGCGTGGGTGATCTTCATATTCCTCGCCATCATGGCCTTCCAGCTCTTCATGCAGACCAGGCAGCGCGCGGTCGAGATCAGCTACACGCGATTCCTCAGCGAGATTGAGAACGGCAACATCGCGCGCATCGACATCGTCGAGCGGCAGGTCACGGGGGAGCTCGTCACGCCCACCACGGTCCTCGACGGCGATCGCGAGGTGCAGTTCTACATGTTCGAGACGTGGCTCCCGTTCGAGGATCCCGATCTCCTCGCGTTCGTCTTCGAGAACAGCCCCGCCGCCGAGGTCGCCGGCCTCCCGCCGGCGACGAACTGGGGTGGAGTCATGTTCTCCGTGCTCCCGCTCCTCGTCATCGTCGCCTTCTGGCTCTTCATCATGCGCTCGATGCGGGGAGGCGCGGGTCCCGGGGGACGGGCGTTCAGCTTCGGGAAGAGCGGGGCGCGCCTTCTCACGGAGGACCGTCCGAAGGTGACGTTCGACGACGTCGCAGGCCTCCCCGAGGCCAAGCAGGAGCTCCAGGAGATCGTCGAGTTCCTGAAGGAGCCGCGCAAGTTCCAGCGGCTCGGCGGGAAGATTCCGAAGGGCGCCCTTCTCGTGGGGCCGCCCGGAACGGGCAAGACACTCCTCGGGCGGGCCGTCGCGGGCGAGGCGCACGTGCCGTTCCTCTCGATCAGCGGTTCCGACTTCGTCGAGATGTTCGTCGGGGTCGGCGCGGCCCGCGTCCGTGACCTCTTCGAGCAGGGCAAGACGAACGCGCCCTGCATCATCTTCATCGATGAGATCGACGCGGTCGGCCGCCAGCGCGGCGCCGGGCTTGGCGGCGGACACGACGAGCGCGAGCAGACACTGAATCAACTCCTCGTCGAGATGGACGGGTTTGAGTCGAACGAGGGCGTCATCCTCCTCGCCGCCACGAACAGACCCGACGTGCTCGATCCGGCTCTCCTCCGGCCGGGCAGGTTCGACCGACAGATCGTGGTCGACCGGCCCGACCTCGAGGGACGCAGGAGGATCCTCGAAGTCAGCGCGCGGGACGTGACGCTCGGAGACGACATCGACTTCGTAGTGATCGCCCGGGGCACGCCCGGTTTCGCCGGGGCGGATCTGGCGAACCTCGTGAACGAAGCGGCACTGCTTGCGGCGCGCTACGACCACACCGCCGTGCAGATGGACGACCTCGAGGAAGCCAAGGACAAACTCATGCTCGGCGTG
>JALGVN010000108.1 GCA_025774645.1 bacterium | reverse complement strand
CTCCTCGTGACCGCCTCAGAGGGCGCCTACATCGTCGACGTAGACGCGGACGCCGACGGCATCGTCCGGAGATTCGTTCCTGATCACAGACTCGAGCGCCTGGGGCTCGAGACGCTCCCGGAGCGGCTCTCCGGCATCAAGTACAAGGGATCGATGCCAATCGAGTTCCCCTCAGTCGACCGCACGATACCCTCCGTGTCCTATCGGGACGTCCTGAGCGGCAGTGTGCCCGAAGGGGCCGTCGATGGCAGGGTTGCCTTCATCGGCCTGACAGAGGACCCCCTGACGGACTTCGTCGACGTGCCCCGCCGGCAGAAGCTGGGCGGAGGCGTGGAGGCGTTCGGACAGTCCGGAGTGGTGGTCCTCGCCGCGATCACCGAGACGCTCATGAAGGGAGCGCCGATCCGGGACGCGGGCTGGCTCTCCACGCTGCTCTGGAACACCTTCTGGTGCGCCGTATGCGTCGTCGCGCTCCCCAGAAGACGGCCCGAGTTCGCCGCGTTCGTGGTCCTCGGCGTCATCGCCATTGCTGTCATCGCCACTGGCTTCCTCCACTCGCGGGCCGATCTCGTGCTGCCGGCCGGTCTCCTCCTCGGGTGCCTCTTCCTCGTGGGATCCCACGCGATCGTCACGTCGTACGTCCAGACCTCGAAGGAGCTCCACGAGGAGGAGGTCGAGAACGAGCGTGTCCGCAAGGAGATGGAGACGGCGAGGACAACGCAGGAGGGGTTCCTGCCGGATGAGATTCCGGCGGTCGAGGGACTCGACATCTGGGGGACGAACGTGAGCTCGCTCGCTGTTTCCGGTGACTACTTCGACGTCATCGATCTGGGCGAGGGACGCCCGATCGTCTTCACGATCGCCGATGTCTCGGGGAAGGGACTTCCGGCCTCGCTCATGATGTCCAACGTACAGGCCGGACTCCACTGCCACGTCTTCCAGGACTCGTTCGATCTCAAGAGGACGGCTGAGAATCTCAACAAGCTCGTGTTCTCCAACACCGAGATCGGGAAGTTCGTGACGATGTTCCTGGCGGAGATCGACAAGACGACCCATCGCGTCCGCTACGTTCGCGCCGGCCACGACGCGCCCATCATCGTGTCCGCCAACGGAGCGCACCGCCTGCTCGAGGAGGGCACGTGCATGCTCGGGTTCCTCGGCGAAGCCGAGTGCGAGGTGGCCGAGGTCGATCTCGCGGACGGCGAGATCCTCTGCCTCTACACCGACGGCGTGACGGAGGCGGGAGATCCGGGGGCCAGCGAGTTCGAGATCGAGGGCATCGTCGAGGTGCTCAAGCAGCACCGGCATGAGTCGGCCGAGGTAATCGGGAAAGCCATCATCGACGCGGTGTGGAAGTTCACGGGCCTGGAGCACCAGGCGGACGACGTCACGCTCGTGATCCTCAAGACCTCGGGGTAGTCGCGGCGCGTCGTCGAAGACAGATCAACACGCAGCCTACCCGTCGAGCGCGATGTACTGCTCGACCTGCTTCCCGACGATCTTGATGCTGTCGTCCCAGAAGTCGCGGGAGCGGACGTCGATCCCGATGCGTCCGGCGATCTCGGAGACCTTGCCCTCCCCGGTACCACGGAGGAGCTCCTTGTACCGCGGGATGAACGCGTCCCCCTCCTTCAGGTACATCGCGTAGACCCCGAGCCCGAACAAGAGCCCGAACGCGTAAGGGAAGTTGTAGAAGTTGTACCCGTGCGAGTAGTAGTGCGGCTTCCAGAGCCACATGTACTTGTTCATGTGGTTCTCGTCGATCCCGTCGCCGTACGTGTGGCGCTGCGCGTCGAGCATGATCTCGCAGAACTCGTCCGCCGAGAGCTCGGCCTTCTCGCGGCGCTTCACGATCTCGGACTCGAACATGAAGCGGGAGTAGATATCGACGATTACCTGCGAGGCTCCGACAAGCTGGTTCTCGAGAATCCCGAGTCTTGCCTCGTCCGGCGCCGACTCGAGCGCCGCGTTGAACACGATCGTCTCGCAGAAGATTGACGCGGTCTCGGCGAGCGTCATCGGGGATCCCCGCCTCAGCATGGGAAGCCCCTTCTGACAGAAGCTGTGGTACCCGTGACCGAGCTCGTGTGCGAGCGTGATGAGCTGGTCGAAGCTCCCGTCGAAGTTCGCGAGGATGCGCGATTCCTCGACCGTCCGGACACCCATGCAGAAGGCGCCGCCCTGCTTGCCGTCGCGGGGCTCCGCGTCGATCCAGTTCTTGTCGAACGCGTTCCTCGCGAAGCCCGCCATTTCATCGCTGAAGTTCCCGAACTGCTGGACGACGTAATCCGAGGCCTCCCGCCACGAGTAGGTGAGCTCGACCTCGCCGACAGGCGCGGTCAGGTCCCACCACTGGAGCTTCTCCCTCCCGAGCTTCTTCGCCTTGCTCCTGAAGTAGCGGCGGAACATCGGGAACGAGTCCTTCATCGCGACGAGGAGGGCGTCGAGGGTCTCCTGGTCCATCATGTTGTAGACGAGGGACGAGTGGAGAACGCTGTCGAACCCGCGGTGCTTGGCGAGCGTGATCGACGTCCCCTTGACGCAGTTGAGAGCGAACGCGACCGGCTCGCGGATCTTCTCGTATCCCACCATCTCGGTGTCGAACGCGCGCTTCCGGAGCTCCGGGTCGGTGGAGTTAGAGAAGTTCCGGATCATCGTGATGGGGAGGTCCTTCGTCTTCCCGTCGTGTTCGATCGGCATCTTGAGCTGGCTGGTGACCGTCCCCTGGAGCTTGTGCATGATGCCGCCGCCGGAGATGAGGAGCTCTGACGCGAGATCCTCGAGGGCGGTCTCCATGCGGTACTTGCTCTGGTCGACGATGTCGTTGAGCGCGAGCCTGTGCTCGGCGGCAGCTCCCGTTCCAGCACAGACCTGATCGAGAATTGGAGCGAGGGAACCGATCCACGCCTCGAATCGAACGTAGACGCTGTTCGCCTGGACGCCGAGTTTCTCGAGCTCACTCCCGCGCTTGGCGGCGGTCTTGTTGTAGGAATCCGTCGTGATGAAGCTCTGGACGAACGCAGTGAGCGCCGAACGGACACGGAACGTGTCGTCGAGGAGCGTCAGGAACTCCTCGAGCGCGGCGCCGGTGGCGGCCGTGTCGGCGGGCGGTTCGTCGAGGCGTCCGATCCCGTGCTTCTCGATGAGGGTCTCGAGCTCGTCGAGCTGCTTCCGGACCCTGGCAAGGTCTGCCTCGAAGTCGTCGGTCTCGAGTCCCTGGTAGACGTTCGAGAGGTCCCAGTGGGGGAGCTTCTCCTTGATGGCGGTCTCGGACATTCTCGTCCTCCTCGGTTCGTGACTATGCTGAAGAACCTATGATAGCATGGGGCGCCGGGATGCCGGAAGCGATACTGCGGACGCGCGAGGGAGCGCACAGGCCGCGAAACCCTCCGTGAGGGTCCGCTGTCCTATCTGTTGATGGACTCATCCACGCAAACGGACGCGCACGCCTCCAAGCCGGAAGGGGGAGCACCCACATGAAGACGAGTTCTCTCGCACTGCTGGCAGTCGTCACTGTCGCGGCGGCCGCCGGTCCCGCGGTCGGAGTGGTTATCGACAGGGAGTTCCACGAGAGCTTCGACGTCGAGGAAGGTCACCGTCTCACGGTCGAGCATGGTGACGGCGACGTCACGATCACTCCGTGGGACAAGGACGTGATCGACGTCGAGGTCATCTACCACGCGGAGCTAACGTCCATCGGATTCGGGGACGCCCCGGACTTCTCCGTCGAGTTCAAGCAGACCGAGGACGGTGTCTTCGTGACGGGCTACGAGACGTCGCCCGACCGCGTGGACATCTTCCGCTCCATCAAGAAGCGTCAGTACACCTACACGATCAGCGCCCCGAGCTACGTCGCGCTCACCCTCCGTGGGGACGACGGCGATATCGAGATCGAGGGCTGGCGCGGGGACGTCAGTATCGATCTGGACGATGGCGACGTGACGCTCGGCGACATCCTGAACGAGAGCACGAGGGTGTCGTTCCAGGACGGCGACGTCGAGATCGCGGGGCTCGAGGGTGAGCTCACCCTCTCGGGAGACGACGGCGACATCGACCTCTCGGCGGTGAAGGCACCGTACGTCCGAATCGCCCTCCAGGATGGAGACGTGGACATCGAGGACCTCGAGGGTGACATCGAGATCGACATCGACGACGGCGACATCACCCTCGATGACCTCGCGTCCGAGAGGGTCGAGCTCCGCGGCCAGGACGGGTCGATAGACGTCGGGCTCCTGAAGACGGAGCGCCTCGACCTCGACATCTCGACCGACGACGGCGGCATCGAAGTCGTCGTGGACGCCGCGCAGTCGTTCGAGTTCCTGATCACGATGGACGACGGCGACGTCGAGGTGGCGCTGCCCGGAGTCACGGGGTTCTCCACTGCGGAGCACCGCGTGAGGGGCACGTACGGAGCTGGTGACGGTCGCGTGAGGATCAGGACGGCCGACGGGAGCGTGGTGGTTCGTACGGCGGACTGACGCGTTCGCGACAGCGGGAACGGATGCGGGACTCGCCTCAGCCCGGCAGTCTGCGGAATCGGAAGTAGAGCCTCAGGCTCATCGACGCGATTCCGCCGATGAAGAGAACGAGCACGATGAGGAAATCGAGCGGGAGGGTCGGCTGACCCTCCCGCAAGTTCGTGGTGAAGATGATGTGCGCGATCACGACGAGGAACGCGAGCGTCGCGGCCTCGAACCAGACCATCTGAGTCGCGAGGTAGGTGAGGGTCCCCTCCCTCTGCGCGCCCGTGAACCAGTAGTCCCGGTTGGGTATGTTGACCATCGAGGCGGGGATGCGCGCGATGACGAACGAGAGGCCGAGCGCCATGAGAACGAAGAGCGCCTCGATCGCCGCGTACATGATGACGAACGATCCCTTGCTGCTCCAGGAGTCGGCCTCGCCCCCGGCGCCGAAGTGGACGGCGATCTGGTCCGGGAGCTTCGGGTAGAAGTACGCGAACTGGATCGCGGCCACGGCAACGAGAAGGAAGAGCACGGTGAGTGACGTCGCGCTTGCCTTCATCAGGGCTGCCCCCCTGTGGATTCAGACCACTCGTCCTCGACGACTGCGTACAGGTAGGAGTCCCTCCACTTCCCGCGGATCATGTTGTCCTGCTTGAAGTGCGCCTCCCGACGCATGCCGATCTTCTCGAGCACCCGAGCCGATGCCTCGTTCCCGGTGTCGCATGTGGCGAAGACCCTGTGCAGACCGAGCTTCTCGAACCCGAACCCGACGATCGCGCCGGCCGCCTCGGTCGCGTAACCCTGTCCCCAGATATCGCGGTGGAGGCAGTATCCCATATCGGCGCCCCGGTCTGCGGGCGCCGAGACCCGGATCCCCGCGCCGCCGATCAGGCGCTCCGACTCGGCGAGCGTCACCGCGAACTCGAACTTCGTGCGTGGCTCCTCACGCTGGGACGCGAGGGACAACTTGATGAACTCCTTCGTGTCGCTCTCGGTATTGGGTCCCCAAGGCATGAATCGCACGACCTCGAGATCGGTGCCGTACTCGTGCACGGCCTCCCAGTCGTCCTTCCTGAAGTCGCGGAGGATCAGCCTCGCCGTCTCGAGCTTGATGAACGCCATGGGTCGGTTTCCTTCCGTCGAACGCTCGCTGACGTATCACAATCGGAGGCAGGCTTCAGCCGCCAGCCAAAAGAGCTCTTGGCGGGTGCTTCCGCGCTTGTGCCAGTCCCGGTGGTCCCACTCGACGCCGCTCACGTCGTCGCCGCCGTAGAGAATCTGGCCGAAAACGACGTTCCGGAACTCCGCGACCGCGAAGAACGCGGCCGCTTCCATCTCAACCGTGAGGCACCCCTCGGACTTCCGGAGCGCCACCTTGTCCGGGGTCTCCCCGTAGAACGCGTCGGTCGTCCACGTCTTGGCGAGAAGGTAGTCGACCCCGCGCTCGCGGAGGACCTGCTCGATCGCCGCGACCGCCTCGGGACTCTGGCTCACCTCTCGCGCCGGGGCGGCGTAGTGGTAGGACGTGCCTTCGTCACGAACTGCTGACGTGGGGACGATCACGCGACCCACGGCGATCTCAGGGTCGAGCACTCCCGCGGCGCCGCACGCGACGAACTTGCGGCAGCCGAGCGCGATGACCTCCTCGAGGAGGGCGGCGGCGAACGGCGCGCTGATGCCGGGCTGCAGGACCCCGAGGCGTCTGCCGTCCACTTCGAGCTTGAAGAGGGGGTGGCGCCCCATCTCGGACTTGAGGCACGCGACCTCGCGGGCCCCTTCTTCGTCGCAGAGCTTCGTGATGACGTCCTGGAAGAAGCAGAGGACGCAGTTCTCCGGGACGTCTTTCGCGTCGATCTCGTTCGCGGCCTCGATGACCGCCTTCCTGGAGGGATCGAACTCCAGGATCGGATAGTCCTTCCTGTTCACAGATGCGCTCCGCTCGGGGGTGTGTCGTCCGGCGTGTGGGCGGGACGTGGCTTCGGCGCTCCTCGGGTCACGCCGCGAGGCGCCGGACCAGGAGGATCGTCACGTCGTCGCTGGGCGGGCAGTCCTTCACGAACGAGTCGACGTCTGTCTTCAGACCCTCGATGATCGCCTCCGCGGGAAGCCCGCGGTCGCGGCGCAGGAGCTCCAGCAAGCGCTCCTCCCCGTAGAACTCGTCCTCGGCGTTCTGTGCCTCGGGAATCCCGTCGCTGAACACGGCGATGAGACCACCCGCGCCGATATCGATGGATCCTGCCGAGTAGACGGTCTCCTCGATCATGCCGATGGGGAGACCGGTCGCCGCGATCTCCTCGTGCTTCCCCTCCGCCGAGATGAGGTAGGGCGGGTTGTGTCCGGCGTTGACGTAGTCGAGGCGCCCGGAGTCAGGGTCGAGGATGCCGATGAAGAGTGTCGCGTAGTGCACGGGATCGGTCGCGCGCCAGATCTGACGGTTGAGCTTGGCCGCGACCTCGGAGAGGTCGGGCGGCTCGTCGGTCAGGAGCTGAACGATGGGCATGATGTTCGAGACGAGGAGCGCCGCGGGGAGGCCTTTCCCGGCGACGTCGCCGGTCAGGAGAAGATAGCGGCCGTCCGAGAGTTTGCGCACGTCGTAGAGGTCGCCGCCCACCTCGCGGCACGGCTCGTGGAACGCGCAGACCTCGTACCCCGCGACGGCCTGGCAGGATTTCGGCAGGATGTGGCTCAGGATGTCCTTCGCCATCATCAGCTCCTGCTCCATCCGGCGACGCTCTTCCTCGAGCGCGGCGAGACGGGCCTGCGTGATCTTGACGGCGATGAGGTTCGCGAGCGCGGTGAACGTCCGGAGCTCGTCCTTGGTGTACCACGAAGCCGGGTCGGTCGTGTCCGCATAGAGAAGGCCGATCACGTTCTCGTTGTCGAAGAGAGGCGCCGCCATGGCCGAGCTGATGCGCTGCGACACGACGCTCTGCTGCGCCTGGAAGCGCGGGTCCTGCTGCGCGTCGGTCGTGAGGAGCGCCGTGCGCTCGTTGATGGCCTGCCCGACCATCGTCTTGCTGAGCACGAGACCGCGGTCGTCGGTGCCGGGCTTGAGGCGCGAGGCGACGGGGACCGGCTCGGCGCCCTCCTCCTCTATGAGGAGAAGAAGCGTTCGCTCCGAGCTGACGGTGCGCTCGACGAGATCGAGGACGGCCGGGTAGAGGTCCTGGAGTGGGCGCGCCGTCGCGAGGAGCTCCCCTGCATCCGCGAGGATCCTGAAGAGGTGGTGGCTCTCGTCGTCGGTCCTCGGGACGCCGAGCGCGTACATCTCGTCGACCGATATCGACGAACTCGCGACGGACGAGTCGTCGTCCGAGAAGATCGTCTGCGCGGCCGGCTGAGCACCCACGAGTCTGAGCGAGACATCGGAGAGCTTGATCACGTCGCCCTCGTCGATCTCCGTCGGAGCCGTGATCTTCGTTCCGTTCACGAGAGTCCCGTTCCGGCTCCCGAGATCGCTGATCCGGATGCCGTCGGCGTCCACGACGACCTCGGCGTGCCTGCGCGAGACCGAGGGGTGTTCGAGTCTCAGATCGGATTCGGCGGAGCGGCCGATCGCGATCGTGCCTTCCTTGAGAGCGTAGGAGATGGTGCGGTCGTTGATGGTGCCGACGAGGGCGAGTGGCATGGTTCGTTCCTCTGCATGGTGTGTAGGATGGGCGTTCGCCAAAGGACGATGATAGCCGAGTCGGGATGGTGGTTCAACGGCGCAGACCGGTCGGCCGCGCGCTCTGGCATCTTCCCCCGGCCTGTGGTTCAATCGCACCAGTGGCCCGGGTGCGACCTGATGAGCGTCTTGGGGCCGCGCCGCACCTGAACTTTCGTTCGAGGGGGAGCCCATCACCGGTCTCACGGACATCGCCCGCGGTCGCGTGGTCGTCCTCGGCGTCGGCAACACGCTCAAGGCCGACGACGGGGCCGGACCGCTCCTCGCTCAGGCGCTCAAGGGGCGCTTCCCGGACGTCGTCTTCGACGCCGCGGGGGTTCCGGAGAACTACATTGGACCCGTCCGCCGCGCGGAGCCCGAGACGATCATCATCGTCGATGCCGCGGATTTCGAGGGGGAACCAGGCGAGGTCAGGATCGTCACGAGCGACGAAGTGGGCGGGTTCGCCGGTGGGACGCACGCGACCCCGCTCTCGCTCTTCATGAAGGTCGTCTCCGAGGAGACGGGAGCCGGGGCACACCTCGTGCTGATTCAGGCGAAGACGACCGAACTTGGGGGAAGCGTGAGCCCGGAGATTGCGTCGGCCGTCGAGCGCCTGGCGCAGGAACTCACGGAGATTCTAAAACGGAGGGAAGAACTATGACCCACCCACACCCGAGGCGCGTCCTCACGACCGCGGTCCTCGTGTGCGTCGTCGCTGCGGCCTCCTGCAGCACAGTAGAGCCGCCCGAGGTCACGCTCACCGGCGTCGAGTTCGTCGGGCTGTCGATGGAAGGGCTCTCGATGATCCTCATCGCGGACGTTTCCGACCCGAACGGCATTGGCGGCCGCATCCGCGACCTCGAGTACTCGATCTACCTCGACGGCACCAAGGTAGGGCAGGGACAGCAGGTCGAGTCGGTTCTCATCCCGTCCGACGGGACGACCGTACAGGCGGAGATCCCCTTCCTCCTGAAGTGGGAGGGCGCGAAGGAAGGTCTCAGGGACGCGATCCAGAGCGGGCAGCACGAGTGGAACATCAAGGGGAGCGCGAAGCTCCAGAAGGGCGGTCTGTCCCGCACGTTCAAGTTCGACGAGCGAGGGACCTTCGGGTCCCAAGGCGGCGACGTCACCCTCTAGTCGCGTGCGGGCGCCGACTTGACCAGGAACACACTCAGCGGTTCCAGACCCCGCCGCCTCGCGCGGCCGCCGGTCCGGAGCCGATTCGACAGGAGGCACATCATCAAGAAGAAGTATGTGCCAAAGGAAGAGCGGGCGATCCTCGTCGGCGTGAGTCTTCCGAACACGCACGTCGATGACGAGCATGAATCTCTCGAC
>JALGVN010000008.1 GCA_025774645.1 bacterium | reverse complement strand
TTCGACGAAGTACGTCGCGGGCTTCCCCAGCGCGTATGCGATTCTCAGTAGCGCCCCGACCGTCGGTGACGTCCTGCCGCGTTCGATCTCGGAGATGTGTGTCGGCGACATATGGGACGCGTCGGCCACCTGCTTGAGCGTCATGCTCTTCGCCAGTCGCTCGAGCTTGACTCTCCTGCCGAGTTCTGCCTTGTCCAGCATGGTTCTCCTCCCCCGGGTCTCCTCGACCCTTCCGGCCCCACCCGCTCTCGGTGCAGCTCACCCGCTTCGGGCTCACTCAGTGAAGACCACCTGTTGTGACTGAACGTACCGCTCGGACTTGGCCCTTCCTTCTCGAGCTCTTCTCCCTGTATTCCGTCTCCCAGCTGTCATCGGCAACGTCCCGGTACGACCGCGCGCAGGCGTCGATGTCGTCCGTGAGATCGGTGAGGAGTGGCTCCGCACCCGGATGCGTCGGGTACGCGTGACACTTCGTCACCGCTTCCCTCAGGACGTCCGGCTCGTCGATGAGCACGCAGGGCGTAAGGTAGCTCTCGCGACGGGGCTGAGCGCGCCTGATCGCCTTCGTGAAGCCGGAGTTCAGCACCTCCTTCAAGCTCCTGTCCTCGATGTTGTCGACGGCGAAGTGACAGAAGACGCACGGTGCGCCGTCGCGCGCCGTCCGCTCCTACTGGACGAGGACGCGCTCCTTCGCACCGGCCTTCCGCTCCTCCGCCGGCGGGCCGGAGCATCCCGACGACCGACCGGCCCCGCCGTGCCCGGCGACGGCCGCCTCGTAGACCTCGACGATCCGGGCCGCCACCCTGTCCCACGAGTACCGCTCGACTTCGCGCTTCGCGTCCTCAACAAGCCGGCGCCTCAGGTCCCCGTCCTTCGCGAGCAGGATCACGCCCGCCGCGATCGAGTCCGGGGACTCCGGTTCGACAAGTATGCCGGTCTGCTCGTGCTTCACGACGTCCCGGTACCCCGTGATGTCGGAGGCCACGATGGCCGCGCCGGCCGCCATCGCCTCGACCAGGACGATCCCGAAGCTCTCGCCGCCGGTCGCCGGGGAACAGTAGATGTCGGCGCTCGCGTAGTAACGGGCCAGCATCTCCGCAGAAACGAAGCCCGCGAAATCGACTCTGTCCGTCACAGACGCCGGGATGAAGGAACGGTAATACCGCGTGTACGGCCCGCTCCCGACGACCGTCAGGCGACACTCGGGAACCGCATCCAGAATCCTCGACATCGCCTGGAAGAGGAACTTTGCCCCCTTGCGGGGCTCCATGCGGCCGACGAAGAGGATGCTCAGGCGCCCGTCGTCGAACTCCGGGAGAGGCTCCGCGGAGGAGAACTGCTCGACGTCGACGCCGTTCGGGATGATCTCGTAGTCGCCCCCGATGTGCCTGGCGATGGTCTCGCGGGCCGCCGCCGAGACGGCGATGCGCCGCGCGAGCCTGTCTTCGTATCTCTCGAGCACGCGGCGGAAGACACCGTACGTGTGGGGAGACTCGTGGTTCGCGTGGAACGTCCCGACGACGGGAGCGGTCGCCTCCCGGAGTACGGCGAGGCAGAGGAACGGCATGAACGGCTCGTGGATGTGGAGCACGTCGAACCACTCGCGGGCGAGCATCTCGCGGACCATCCTCCCCATGCGCGGGTGGAGCGCAACGGGGTAGAGCGAGCCGTTGGTCGGAACCGGGACGGAGCGCCCGAGACGGACGACGTGGTCTTCGACGTCGGAGGTGCCGCGCCCGAACGACGTCGTGACGACGCGGACGTCGTGCCCGAGGAGTGTGAGCTTGCCGTACAGCTGCCGCACGTGCTCGCTCACGCCGCCCGGGTAGGGGTAGAACACGTTCGTGACGATGCCGACCCTCATGCGGTCCCCCGTCCGTCCGTCCCCCGTCCGTCGTGCCCCTGGCCGTTCGGCCAGATGGCCTGTAGCATGGCCCACTGCTCCGGGTACCGCGCGATGTACGTCTCCATGATCCTCGCGATCCGCTGCGTGAGAAGCCTGACGTCAGCGTCGATGTCCCCCGTCGGCTCCGGGAAGATCGGGGGATCCGAGCGGACCACGAATGTCCCCTCTGCTTCGCGGACACAGCAGCCGACGATGACCGGAGCACCGGTCTTGATGGACCAGTACGCCGTCCCCCTCGGGAGCAGCGTCTCCGCGCCGAAGAGCTCCACAGCGACACCGTCGCCGTCGATCAGACGGTCGCCCACAATGAAGACGAGCTCGTTCCGCCGGAGCGCGCGCCCGATCCCGAGTGTTTTTCCGAGCGGTATCACGTTCATTCCGAGCCGTTCTCGCACGGAGGTCATCGCGGCGTTGGAGCTCGCCTGCGTGACCGGCTCGACGACCGCAGAGACCGGAGGCATGTCGTCGTCCACCGCGATCGCCACTCCCCCGACGTCCCAGCTCCCGAGATGCGGCGCCACGAGTATGGCGCCCTTGCCGCGATCCAGGGCCGTCCGGATGTGCCGCTCGCACTCGATCCGGACGGACTCCGCGATCTCCGCGATCGAGAGCGTGTTCAGTCGGAAGAAGTCGGCCCAGTAGAACCCGGTGCTCCTGAACATCTGTCTGGCGAGCCTGCCCGCCTCTCGACTCTCGGGCGCCGTTCCCAGAACGTGCGCGGCGTTCTCCCTCGCGGCCTTCCGCTTCTCCTTGAGGAGGAAGAACGCGATGTCGGCGAGGTGTGCTCCGAGCGAGTACGTCAGCTTCCTCGGGAACCTGGCCGCCAGGCTGGAGGCGATCCTCATGAGCGGGTAGGCGTTCACCAGGTTGAGCTTCGTCGTGTCCGCGAAGAGGAAGGGCGAGATGCCCGCGTAGGCGACGCAGCACAGGCCTACGGACACGAGAACGGGCCTCGGTCCGAACACGTCCGCGATGACGCCCGACAGGATCCCGGCGACTCCGAACGCGGCCTTCGCCGCCATGTCCCTGAACCCGAACGCCTTCCCCACCGATTCGCCTGGCATCGATTCCTGGAGGATCGTGTCGCAGGTCACCATGGTCGGCGCGATGAAGAGCCCGGAGAGGAAGAGCCAGATGGCCAGTGCCGGGATCGAGCCGGCCACCGAGATGGCGAGCACTCCCGCGCCCGCGAGGAGGAAGCTCACGGCCACGATCGCCCGACGCTCCGCGGTCTGGAAGAACCTGCCGACGACGAGCGAGCCGACGAGCATTCCGGCGCCCCCCGCCGAGAAGAGGATTCCCAGGCGCGCCGTGCCGACGCCGAACTCGTTCCCCACGAGCACGGGAGTGGCGACGAGGACGAACCCCGCGACGAACATGACGGCCGCCGAGGAGATCGTGGAGTACATCACGATCCGGCTCTCGCGCATTTGCTGCATGCCGTCCTTGAGGTCGGCGATGAACCGCTGGTAGATCGAACCGATGACCTCGACCTCTTCCTCGATCGGGGCCGCGATCTCCCGTCCGAACCTCGCCGCGTCCTCGGCGAACTCGGCGCGGCTGTGCGCGTGGAGGGCGTGTTTCGCCGTGCTCTCGAGCACCCGGCGCCGCTCCGCGCGCTCGGTCGCCCGGGCGCTCGCGTCGTCCGAGAAGCTCCGGAGCGTGATGAACATGACGAGGAGCGCCGACACCACGTACGTACCGGCGTCGGCGAAGAACCCGACGTTGTGGCCGAACCGTTCGACGAGCATTCCGCCGCCGGCGGGTCCGAGAACGATCGTCATCACCATCGCGACGTTCAGAAGCGAGTTCGCAGACATCAGCTGATCGCCGCGGACGATCTGGGGGATCGCGGACGACTTCGCCGAGAGATAGAATCGGTTGATCGTGAAGATGACGAAGACGATGATGTAGACGGGGGTCATCGAGCTCGCCACGAACGGGATCAGCACGACGAGCCCGGCCCTGAGCAGGTCGGACACGATCATCATGGTCTTGCGGTTCAGGCGATCCGCGTAGACGCCCGAGACCGGCCCGAAGATGAGGACGGGAGCGCTCGCGAGGAGCAGGATCTTCGAGAACTCGAGCCCCTTGATCTCCCCCGCCGACATCGCGAAGATGAGCGCGGTCAGAGCCATGAGGTTCAGATGGTCGCCGAGCTGCGACGCCATTGAGCTCGACCACAGGAGCGTGAAGTTCCTGTTCCGGAAGACCGCGAGGAACCCTTTCCGCTGCTCCTCGACCCCGTCACGCACGATGTCGTCGGTAGGTTCGCTCATGTCTTCAACCGGTGCTGTACGCTCGACAGGTGGTGCTCTCATTGAGATCCTTGTGAAACGGCCGCGCCGTGGGTCTCCCACGACACGCACCCGTGCCCCGAACGGGCGGACGCGCCCGCGGGATCTCAGTCGCCGACCGCTGCGCCGGTCCGCGTCTCCTCGAGTTTCCGATCGAGCCCGTCGCCTCCGTGGCTCAGTGAGTCGATCGCCCGCCGCACGGCCGACACGAGACGCTCGGCCGTGCCCGACGCCATCCCGGCATCCGAGCTCCGCTTGACTCGCTCGAGGACCGACTGGAGCAGCGTCACGGCGGTGATGTCCTCCCCGGTCCCCTTGAGTTCGACGACGACCTCCTCGCCGCCGGCCACAAGGTCGGAGAGCTCGAGGAGAGTGATCACCCTCTTCTGCTCGGCGTCATAGAGACGCCTGTTGGCGTGCTTGATGATTCGACGTGCCATGATTCCCGGTCATCAAAAGCTTCTTGTGTTTTGTGCACCGCACCACGACCGTACGGGGGTGCGGCTCTCCTCGTCAAGCACTTTTCCTCAATAATGTGGATAACCCGCTCAAACCGGGCGACAGAGGGCGTCTGTCCGGAGAGTTGGTCGTCCCCATGAGGTCACTCGGGCGTCCCCTTCCCACGGCTGGAGCCGATCGCCACGACGAGCGTCGCCGCCAGTATGAAGAAGACGATGAGCGCGAAGACCCCTTCCGAGGTTCCCGCCCAGCCCGACCCGATGTGGACCGTGTCGAAGAGGGCCGCGATCCCTCTGGTCACGGCGCCCACCGGCTCCCCCTGGGCGATGAGGTCGTCCCTCTGGATCTGGGCGTTCTCGAGGAACGCGACCATGAGACCCACGATCGCACCCCCCGCAATGAGCCCCGAGCTGTACAAGACGCCGCGCTCTCTCCTCGTGTGGCGGAGGCGCGGATCGCGCGTGTGCTCCGTGAAGAGCCGGATCACACCGCCCAGCATGATCGGTGTCGACAGCCTGACCGGCAGATAGAGCCCGACCGCGAACGGGAGCGACGGCACTCCGAGGAGCTCGATGCACGCCGCGAGAAAGACCCCTATGAAGACCAGCCCCCACGGAAGTGACGCAGTGAGGACCCCCTTGACCACCATCGACATGAGGACGGCCTGCGGTGCCGGAAGCCGGTCGGATCCGATTCCGTAGACCCCATGGAGAAAGAACACGACGGCCCCGATGACGAGTGCGGAGGTGAGCACGCCGACGATCTCCCCGTACTGCTGGCGCCTCGGCGTAGCGCCGACGAGGAACCCCGTCTTCAGATCCTGGGACGTGTCGCCCGCGATACAGATGGAGATGCAGACGACCGCACCGACGGAGATGGCCCCGACGATCCCGGCGGTGCCGGTCCAGCCGAATCCGAGGAAGATGAGACTCGTCGCGAGGAGCGTCGCGATCGTCATCCCTGACGCCGGGTTCGAGGAGCTCCCGATGAGTCCGACGATGGTCGACGAGACGGTCACGAAGAAGAAGCTGAAGATGACGATGAGGAGCGCCCCGACGAAGTTCACCGGGATCTGAGGCACTGCCCAGGTGAGGAGGCCAAGCGCGACCGCCCCGATCACGACGTATTTCGTCGGAAGGTCGCGGGCCGTGCGCTTCTGCTCTTCCTCGCCGTCCTCCCCGCCTCCGGTGAGCCCCTTGATACCCATCCGGAACGAGCGGACGATGGTGGGGAGGGCGCGGATGAGAGTGACGAGGCCGCCGAAGACCACGGCGCCCGCGCCGATGTAGCGAATGTAGTTGTCCCAGATGTCGATCGGCTCCATGTCGCTTATGAGCATCGTCGCCGGGAAGAGCGGCTCCGCGAGCCCGCTCCCCATCATCTTGATGAGCGGGATGATGACGAGCCACCCGATCGCGCCACCGGCGAGCATGAGCCCCGCGATCTTCGGTCCGATGACGTAGCCGACGCCAAGGAGAGCGGGTGTCACCTCCGCCCCGATCCGCGCGCCCGTGAGGCCACGGATGTTCCAGGCGGGCTTGTACGGCCAGAGCGCCATGCCCTCCATGAGGAACTTGTAGACGGCCGCGATGCCGACGCCGGCCATGACCCTCTTGACGAGGGTCCCTCCCTGATCTCCGGCGACGAGAACCTCGGCGCAGGCCGTTCCCTCCGGGTACGGGAGCTTCCCGTGCTCGTGGACGATGAGGTATCGCCTGAGCGGGACCATGAAGAGGACTCCGAGGAGTCCGCCGACCACCGAGAGTATGAAGATCTTCGAGAGAGCCGGCACGAACCCGAGAACGATGAGCGCCGGGATCGTGAAGATGACCCCCGCGGCCAGCGACTCGCCCGCCGACCCGACCGTCTGCACCATGTTGTTCTCGAGGACAGACGACCGCCAGAGCCGCGCGAGCGCGATCGCGATGACGGCCGCCGGGATCGACGCCGAGACCGCCATTCCGACCTTGAGCCCGATGTAGGCGTCCGCCGCGCCGCAGACGATGCCGACGAGCGCGCCCATGACGACGGCCCTCAGGGTGAACTCGCGGATCGTCCTGTGGTGCTCGACGTACGGGCGGTAGTCCTCACCCTTGACGCCGCCGTAGGCGTCAGTCCCCAGGCAAGTCTTCTCTTTCTCTGCCATGTCTCGCTCCTACCAGAGTTCCGGGTGCTCTACCTCGAGTTGCCTCAGAGCCTCGTCCGCCTCCAGGTACTCGGGGTCGGCCTCGAGAGCGGCCTCCCACTCGGTCTTCGCGTCTCCCAGGCGCCCGAGCGCCTCAAACACCATCCCCCTGCGCCAGTGCGCCGCGGCGAGGGGCGGGTTGTCGGGACGGCGCTCGGACTCGATGTACATGAGGAACCCGTCGGCCGCCGCCGCGAGATCGACGCCAGTCTCGAGCCTCGCCTTCGCGAGCTGATACGCGATGCCCGGGCTCAAGGGCGAGATGTCGGCCGCGAGCTCGTAGGCCGCCACGGCCTCCTCGAAGCGCCCCTGTCCGCTCCAGATCCCTCCGAGGGTCCACCACGCGTCCGAGCTCGACGGGTCGGTCTCGGCCGCCGCCAGGTACGCGGCCTCGACCGCGAGCGTGTCTCCCTCGACCTGCGCGATCAGGGCGTCGGCGTAGTGACCCTGAAGCGCGTCGACCTCCGCGATCTTCTCTGCCTGTTCTCTCGCTCGGTCGATCCCTCCGCCGACGAACGAGGGAGCGTAAACAGAGTAGTAGAGCAGGCCGAAGTAGCCGTCGGCGTTCTCCGGGTCGTACTTGATGGCGAGCTTGCACTCCTCCCGATACTTGCGCCCGTAGTACATCGCGCTCATGCCGCCCCCCTGCGCCTTCAAGCCGTAGCCGTTGGCGAGCGTCATGTGATACTCGGCGTTCTTCTTGTCCTTCCTGACGGCCTTCCGTGCGTGCTCGATCGTGAAGTCCGGGTCGTCCTCGATGAGTCCCTTGATCGCGAGGCCGTGGTTGACACGCGGGTCCTCGTCATCGAGCGCGACCGCCTCCTGCAGCAGCGCGTCCGCCTTCACGAACTGCCCCCACCCGAGCGCGCGATGGGCACGCACGACCAGCGAATCGAGCTCGGCGGTCTCCTGCGCCGCCGCGGGGACCGCCGCGGCTGCGAACAGCGCCACCACGATCACCGCGACCGCGATCGGTGCGGCCATCACGAACACCTGCCGTTTCCGTGCATTCCCCGGTCTCGATCTCAAGCTGCCCTCCTCCACACCTGCGCCTGTTGTCTGTCCGGGCTTCCACTCCGGATCGTCTCGATCGGTCACTCCGGTACGATCTCCGGCCCCGCCGCGAGCTCGGCGGTTGCCTCGCGCGACGCGAGGGCCACCGCTGCCATGATGAGCACGCTCCCCACGAGCCCTCCGCCCGTCAGCCGCTCACCCAGGACCAGCGCGGCGAGAGCGAGGGCGAAAACGACTTCGGTCAGCATGATCACGCTGGACGTGGTGGCGGAGACGCGCTTCAGACCCCACGCCCAGAGGAAGAACGGAATGATGGTGCAGAAGACCGCCGTGTACGGGACGGTCCACCACTCGGGTGTGACGCGGGGGAAGCTGCCCCTGCCGAAGACGAGCGCGGCGGGGAGCGACGCGGCGGCGGTCACCACGAACAGCGCCGTCGTGAGCGACGGCACGTCGACGTCGTGGCCGCTGACGACCTTCTTGTTGAGGATGATGAAGAAGGTCCAGAGGAGGGCGGCGGCAAAGACGAAGAGGTCGCCGACGAGTCCGGGACCGGCCTCGACGATGATCCTGCCCCCCGTCGTCACGAGATACGCGCCGAGCACGCCGAGCACCACAGCAATCGCCTTGAGCGGACCGAACCGCTCCCGGAAGACGAAGCGCGACGCGACGGCCACGAAGATCGTGCACGTGTTGATCAGGAGCGCGGCGTTCCCCGCCGTCGTCAGCGTCTGCCCCTTGAACTGCAGGATGAACCCCAGCGCGTTCGTGACGCCGAGCACCAGCACGAGCGGGCTCCTGAGGAGCGCCCGGACGTTCGCGAGCTTCCCGAGCGACGCGATCGCCACGATGGCGACAACCGACGCGAAGAGGAAGCGGAAGAAGACGAACCAGTAGGGATCGATCGACCGGAGACCGATCTTGATCACGGAGAAGGACGAGCCCCAGAGGAGTCCCGCCCCCAGCGTCGCGAGAATGGCGCCCTTCGACCCCTTCAACACGTCCTCCAGTCGAGGACCAGGTTCGCGGGCTCAACCGCGGCCCGCCCGGTCGGAGTCCAGTCAGACGTCGGAAGCCGTCAATGTTACAGGAGCACGATTGCCGTGGCAACGGCGAGGATGAGCGCCGACGGAAGCAGGAGCATGCGGTAGGCCGTCCCGAAGTTGGCCCGGAAGTACTCGCGCGTGAGCACGAGACAGAGGTGCACGGGCGAGAGGAGACAGCCCACGAATCCGGCGCCGTAGGCGAACATGACGAGCTGGAGGTCGACGTCGGCGCCTCCCATGAGCGGCAGGAGGAGAGGGAAGGTCACCGCTACGAACGCGAGCGTCACGCCCGTGATGAGCCCGATGATGAACGGAACCGCGAAGATCACGACGAGTTCGGGGAGCCCGAGCTGCATGAAGAACTCGGGCACCGCGGCGACGACTCCGGACGCGGTCAGGATGTGCTTGTACGCGGCGACGCCGACGACGAGCGTGATGATCTGGAACTCGGTCCCGCGCCTGAACGCGTGGAGGAGATCCCGCGACTTCACCCTCCCGATGATCGAGAGGAGCGCGATCACGACGAGGACGACGTAGACGACCTCCTGACTGAGCACCAGGACTCCGGCGACGACCACACCGAAAGGGAGGACGCCGATCAGGAGGTCGCGCCATCCCTCCTTGCGCTCGCTCGCCACGCGCTCGTTCTTCCCGGCGTCGAGCCGCAGGAGAACGAAGACCACGCCGCCCACGATCGCCGCGATCGTGAGCGGGAGATTGGCGAGAGCGATGTCGCTCTCGGACCGGCCGACGAGGGCGGCGGCGAAGATGACGCCCGGGTAGAGCGGCCAGATGTACTCCCACACGTGCCGGAACCAGTAGCTGACGAAGAGCTTCTGCTCCGGCGTGATGTCCCGGCCGTGCGTCGCGCTCTCGACCATCGGGGCGGTGAGCATCGTGCCGCCCGGCATCGGCAGGAGCCCGCCGAACGCGGGCATGAGCGCGATCACGACCCGGTTGTCCGGGATGAGCTTCCGGAGGCCGGACACGAGGCGGTCAAGGTAGCCGAGGCGCCCGGCGAGCGCGCCGAGCGCGATGATCGTCACGATCCGGCCGAGGAGCCAGAGGGTGTCGGCGTCGATGGCGGCATTCCCGATCTCGACGGCCGTCCAGCCGAGGGCCTTCCCGGCGATGAGCGCCATCGAGGCTCCCCCGAGGAGCATGGAGACCCCGAGGTCGACCCTGAACCGCACCAGGATGACGATGAGGAGGATCGAGGCAAGCAGGGCGATGATCTCGCGTTCCATTCAGCCTTCCGGTTGCGGCATCGGCCGCGAGTCCGCCCTACTCGAAATCGGCGTAGCTGAGGTTGGTGCGGATGACGTCGTCGCGCCAGTTGTAGAACCTGCTCGTGTAGACGAGGAGGGACATGTACTGCGCGAGGGTCTCAATCCCGTTCGAGTCCATGACCTTCCGGGCTTCGGAGCCCTCCGGAAGCGACCCGCGCCACTCCTGGAAGAACTGCTCCTTCGCAGCGTAGCCCTCGAGGAGCTCGTCGTCCGGCGGGTCGCGGTAGACCTCGTCGTGCGCGACGATGTCGATCGGGAGCGTCGGTGCGATGTTCGGTCTCTTCGCGGGGTACCCCAGCACGATCATTGCGACCGGCATGACCTGCTTCGGCAGTTTGAAGAACTGGAGCGTCGTGTGCGGCGCCCAGGCGATCTCCTGGATGTACTGCGATCCGAGTCCGAGGGCGTCGCCGGCGATGACGCTCGTCTGCGCCGCGGTGTAGACCGCCCGCAGCGCGACCCACAGCACGCCGATCCCCGTGAAGTGAGGAACTCCCCCACGCAGGCGAGCCCAGCGGTTCAGGCGATGGACGTCGACGCAGAAGACGAGCGACACCGGAGCCTCCTCGATCACCCTCCGTTTCCCGTCGCACAGAAGCTGGTTGAGCTGCTCCCTCCGCTCCTTCTCCTTCACCACGATGATCGACAGCGGCTTGGCGCCGCGGTAACCGCTCGTGGGCACCCCCCCCACTCCGGGCGCCTGAAGCGCCGCGTGGAGCACCTTGTCGAGGTCCTCCTTCGGGATCTCTCGATCCTCGAAGAGCTCGACACCCCGCCTCTCGAAGATGACGTCCAGACAGCTCTCGTTCACGCTTGCCTCCTGGTGGTTTCCGTTCCACGCGACATGAGAATCTCCTTCAGGAGCGCCCGGGAGCGATGGAGGTGAGTCTTGAGCGTCCCGAGCGGGATACCGAGGATCTCCGCGACCTCCTTGTAGCTCCGCTCCTCGAGGTAGAAGAGCGTCACCACCGCCCGGTATCGGGGAGGGAGCGCCGCCACGGCCTCCCGCACCTGTCTCCTCATCTCCTCGTTCAGGACGAAGGACTCGGGGTCGACGACGCGCTCGCCTGCCACCGCCGCCTCGACGTACGGACTCTCGTCCAGCTCGACCGGCGTGCCCCGCCGCTTCTTCTTCTTGAGATGCGTCAGCGCCCGGTTGACCGCGATGCGGTAGAGCCAGCTGGAGAATTTCGAGTCTCCCCTGAATCGACCGAGCGCGCGGTGCGCCCTGACGAACGCCTCCTGCGTTACGTCGTCGGCGTCGGCCTCGTCGCCGACGACGCGGAGCACGACGGTGTACACCAGATCGGTGTGCCGTCTGACGAGCGTGGCGAAGGCGTCGTCGTCCCCGGAAACGGCCCTCGCGATGAGTTGCTCATCCGATGGCGACGATGTGTCATGACGCTCGGACACAGCCAAGGGCACCTCCGTGTCGCCGGGCCCGTTCGACTGCCGGCGACGTGGTCCGTCGGGCCGCGCAGCCGCGTGCCGTCCGGCCGGGTCCAGCGAGCAATACTAGCAGAAGCCCACCCGATTCCAAGCCGTCTTCCGGTCCCAGAGGTCCTCTCCGAAGATGAACCTCATTCGGCGCCGCGGGTCCGCCCGACGGGCTCGGCGCCCGGGAACCGACGCCCGCGAACGGCGGCGAAACCGGCCGGCCGGGTTTGGGGTCATAGTGTACGGTTCGCGGGAACGTAACCGAGTCACGCGAGTGAAACAGGCAGAAGACGCTCACCGGATCCCCCGGCTGCCTGCGGGAAGCAAGCCCAATCGGGGGAGACATGGAAGGAGGTTGACCCCATGGAAAACGCCATGGATCCGTTCGCATTCGCCCTCTTGACCACCCTGGTCTCCATCGCCGGCGCGGTGCTTATCATCGTGGTGATTGTGCGGGGCATCGCCCACGCACAGAACGTCCGCCACGAGGCCTACAAGGAGGCTCTCGACAGAGGCGTCTACGATCCGACGCTCCTCAAGAAGAGGCGAACCGGACACGCGTCTCTCGGCTGGGGACTCGTCTTCACAGCCATGGGCATCGGAATGCTGATCGGCTTCATCTTCCTCGGCATCATGTCGGAAGGGGCGCCCGGTGTCTTCATCACGCTCTTCATCGGGATCGCTCTGATCGCCTTCCACATGATAGTGGCCTCGCGGTCGAAGGACGAAGTGAAGAACGGTGAGCCGATGAAGCTGTCCGACACCGTCGTTCCCCCGCGGCCGACGCCGGATCAGTAGACCGGCGATCAAGAGAACCTCCGCGCCACCGAGCGCAACGCTGGAACGCCCGGCCCTCGAACGCCCCCCGTTCGAGGCCGGGCGTTCTCTCGTGCGCCCCTCTCTGCTGAACCGGGCGCGCCCGGACCGAACTGGGAGGTCCAGGAACTCCCCGCGCGCACGAAGAACCCCGGCGCACCAACGGTGCCCGGGGTTCTGACAGCGGTGACCGGAGCGGCTACGCGGATGTCGTCTCGCGGAGCTCGCAGATGAGCTGTCTCGAGGATCTCAGGGCCACGAGCGCAAGAACCGCGACCGCGACGGCAGCGAAGCCCCATACGACACCGTGCAGACCCGGCCCGCCGGCGGTGGCCAAGTCCGCGGCCGGCAGACTCTCGGCGACGGGACCGAAGAGACCCACGACTGAGTGGAAGGAACGGGCGACGCCCTCGCTCAGCGCCTGGCGCGTCTCGGGGCTCAGATATCGGGTGAGCGCGAAGGCCGTGGCGACGGTTGCCGTCCCGGCAGAAGCTCCGACTACGAGCGGCTCCACGAAACGCCGAACCGCCCGCCGCCGCGCCACCTCCCCCATCACCGCGTCGGCCATCCAGGCCGGGCCGCGGACGAGGGGAGTTTCACCCAGAACCTGGTCGATCGCGAGATACGCCGCGCGCTCGGACCGGCAGTCGCCGCAGCCCGAGACGTGCATCTCGAGACGGCCCGACTCGGCGGGCGAGATCTCCTCGTCGAGTTCCTTCTGGATGAGGCTTCTGCAGAGCTCGCAGTTCATCGTGCTCCCTGCGCAGGCTGAAGACGCAGCGCTCCCGCGCATCTCCTGTGACCCCGGGGACCGCCCGAGGGTTTCAGGTCGGGGCCATTGAACGGACAGAACTGACCGCCGGTCACAAACACCGAACCTCTTTCTATATATAGTCGCACGGGACCGCCGGCGAAATCCCTACCGGAGGATCGTTCTCGACACCGCGATGTTCCCGGACCGGTCGATGGCCCTGATCGCGACGGCCGTCTCCCTCTCGCCGGCGCCCTCGATGCGCAGATGGAACGACTCGGATCGGGAGTCGTAGATCCCGTCGTCGGCGAAGGCGGGCTTCCACTCCCCGTAGTCGACCGCGACCTCCACCTGCGTGATGGGACTCAGTGCGTCCTCGACGGACCCGACGACGACGACGTCCTCTTCGCGCGTGACCGACAGGCGGACGATCTCGGCCGCCGTGTTGTCAACGACGAACGGGGCGCTCGTCCTCTCGTCCGATTTGGCGGCCGCCTCGGTGTTGCCCGGCCTGTCGGTCGCGACGACGCGGATGCGGTAGGAGCCGTCGGGCATCGAGGCGGTGTCCCACGTGTGGGCCGTGCGGGAGAGCTCGTCCTCCATGAGCTTCCAGCGCTCCTCTTCCTCGCTCCTGATCCAGAGCGAGAACTCGACCTCGTCGCCGTTGGGGTCCGCGGCGTGCCACTCGACTGCTCGAACTCCCCGGACGAGCGCGGGAAGCTCGATACCCGATTGACGGGCAGGCTCGAGCGAGTACGTCACCTCCACACCGCTCGGGAGCGTCTGGCTCAGAGGTCCACCGCCTCCGCCTCCCTCGAACGGAGCGTCGCCGGGCTCGTAGACGGCAACGTAGCGGATGACCGGCGGCAGGTTCTCACGCAGGAAGGAGACTTCGACCGATCTGAGCATCGGACCCGTGCCGCGTCCGCGCGAGAGTTCGGCCTTCCACTGGAGGAACCTGGCGGGAGGTGACACTATGGATCCCTCCGTGTCCCCGTCGACCTTCGCCCACGCCGACCACAGGTCCCCGGGGTCCTCCGTGGCTCCGGACCTCGTCCAGATCTCGACCGATCCCCCGGCCCCCTCCGCCGCCCAGCGCGCCTCGCCCCACTCGGCCGAGGCTTCGGTGTCGAGGACGTCCGACTCGTACGTACCGCGATCCGCCGGTTCGGTCCCGACCACGTAGACCGTCGCGGGCGCGCCGGTCGTCACGGCGACCCCGCCCCCGTCGAGCCCGGCCGAGAGGATCTCCTCCTCCGGCAGGTCGGCAACGAGATCGACCTCCCCGGCGTGGTCGACGGAGAAAACGAGACCGTTCGACCCCGTGCCGGCCCACGCCGTTCCATCGGGGCCGGCGCCCAGGGCCGTGATCGGCGCCTCGGGACTCGACCACAGCTCCCGGGCTCCCCCGGAGGGCGTGGTCAGGTAGACGGCGCCTTCACCGAGCCCCGTTCCGAGCTCGCCGTTCTCCTCGAACGTCGACTCGAACACGATCGTGGCCCCGGCGAAGAAGACGAGCCCGTCCGGCCCAGGGGCGATGCCCGTCACCTCGTCGAACCGCGTGTCGTAGACCACGCGCAGGTCGTCGCCGGGTGTCACGTCCAGGACGAGCCCCTCGCCGGCGGTTCCGGCGTAGACGCGGCCGCCGATGGCGGCGAGCGAGACGACGCTCGACTCCTCAAGTTCGCAGACCGTCTCACCGACGCCGTTCTGGTCGACCACGAAGACCTTCGCGGTGTCCCCGGTGCCGACCACGAGCCCGTGCTCGGGCGAATAGGCCATCGCCCAGACGTACTCCTCACCCGTGTCGAAAAAGAGCTCGTGCGAGCCGACGCCCGTCACGCGATAGACGAGCCCGCCGGGGGCCGTCCCGACGAAGACGTCGCCTTCCGGCCCGACGGCGACCGCGGGGAAATCGGCCAGCTCATCCTCGAAGAGAAGGGTGAACTCGCCGTCCTCGAGCCGGTGGAGCTGCCCCGGCGTTCCGGCGGCCACGTAGCGCCTGTCGCCGCTTCCGGGCGCCGCGCCCCAGGCGTACCTGGCGCCAGGCACCGACTTGCCCTGGAACTCGGGCGAGAGCACGAGACTCCCGTCCTGGCGGATCGACACTCCCTCCGCGTCGCCTTCCAGGAACGCGGCGAACGTGTCCGTCCGCCAGAACGAGGCCGACGCGGCTGCGCCCGGCCTCGGAACGAGCGTCGCGGCGAGCGCCACGACGAGGATCATCCACGGGACTCGTCTCTCTGACATCGTACCCCCTTGGGAAACGCCGGCGTGACGCGACCGACGCGTCAGTTGTCCTCTCTCACGACGACCAGGAGCTCGTGGTACCCGTGGACCTCGCGGTTCGTCGTGAACTCCACCTGGTCGACCAGCGAGTACTCCACGAGGTCGACGGCACCGCTGGTCGCGGACGATCCGAGGGCGAGAGCCGCCCTGCCCGGGACGTCGCGGAGCTCGTCGCCCTGGAGCGAGAGTCCGGGCTCCTCGGACACGAGCTGGGCCACGACGATGTCGCCGGGCTTCGACCGTTCGATGAGAGCCAGGTGCTGCTCGAAGTTCCTGGGCCGGAGTCCGCCCCCGAGCCTGTCGGCTTCCCATTCGTGGTAGGAGTCCGCCCCCCCGATTCTGAGGAGCAGGAACCCATCCTGAATGGACGCCGGGATCGAGAGACGAATCGACTCGTCGGACCTCGCGCCCTTCCAGTCACGGAGCGCGATACTGACTTCGATTTCGTCGCCGGGATGATAGATCGGCCGGTCGATGTCGACGCGCTCGATGAACGTCTGACGCCGCTCACCGAGGACGTCGACGGTGAGTTCCGCCGAGGATATCTCGCGCACCTCGAACGAGTTCTCGAAGACGAAGTCCATGAGCGCCGCGAGCTCGCCTCCCGCGCGCATCGGGAGATCGGCGGTGTAGAACGTCGTCGAGTACTCGACGACGTCGTCGCCGGTCCGGACGCTGAGGGTGAGGTCGGCCGAGCTCCGTCCCGCGGAGAAGACGGCCTGCGCCACCGCCCCGGAGGCGGCGAGGCCCGCGAACAGGGACGAGTACGGGGGCGTCCGCATGACCCCGAACTCGAAGTCGGAGGATCCGTAGCCCTCTTCGTTGACGCGGACCTTGAGCGGCATCAGGTCGGGAATCGGTCCGACCCTTCCCGCGACCATCCGCCGTCTGTCCTGCAGAAACGTCCCGACCATCTCCCCGCCGGAGGCGAACTTCTGGGAGACCGTCTGCAGAGGAAGGAGCGTGTGCACGTACGCGGTCACCATGGGGGACTCGACTCTGCCCGCGTTGAAGAGCGGGTGCCCGAAGGCGACGATGTCGTTCCCCTCGCGGTGCGTGACCGTGCCGATCGCCGTCCAGGACACGTCCCCGGTGACGAACTGGACCCCGACCGCTGACCCGGGCTCGAGCTCGACGGCCGTGTCGGTCTGTCCCGCGGCCGCGCCTCGGACTACCGAGACTCCCGCCGCGCCGAGGATCTCGTTCACCCGCTCGAGGAATGCGTCGTCGCCTCCCGAGACGACGAGCGGGACGCCGATGGGAGTCATCGCTCTGCCCTCGTAGGAACCGAGCGCCGCGCCCGGCCCGAGGTCGCCCGGAGAGTGCTGCGTTCCAGCGGCGGTGGCGAGCCAACCGATCCTCGACGCTGCGAACTCCCCCTCGGGAAAGAGGAGCCGGCCGAACCCTCCGGAACCGCCGCGAAGCTCGCCCGTCTCGTCGTCCATGGCGTCGAGAGCGGGGAGCATCTCGCCGATCGGCGTGATGCCGCCGATCGGTTCCTTCGTGTACGCCCAGGTCGACGACATCGCGCCGACCAGACGCCCGTCGAGGTAGACCGGACTCCCGCTCATCCCCTGGAGGATGCCGGTCCTCTCGAGCGTCTCCCCGAACGCGCGCGCCACGATGAGATCGCTGCCGGGGGCCGAGCCCCTCACGATCCCGAGGATCTCGACTTCGAACTCCTCGATCTCCGTCCCGGAGAAGACCGTCTTGCCGACGCAGCGGTCGCCCGGTTCGAGCTCTTCCACGGGAACGAAGCGCTCGGTGTCGAGCTCCGCCCCGGAGGCGGTCGTTGCGAGCGCGGGCGCGAGCGCCAGGACCGCGACTACGATCGCGATCGGGAAAGAGCTCGGAAGACGTTGCATGACCGTCCTTTCGGTCGAAGGAGAGCGGCACCCCCTGTGGGCCCGGTGCGAGTCTCCACGATTCGCAGCCGGCAGTCAAGGAGCCGGGTCCGGAGACGGCGCCGGCGGGCGCTCGGTCACCTGGTGCCGTTCGGGCCGCCGTTCGGGCCGCCTCTCACTCTGACACGCCGGGGGACGACGTCAGGCGGATCGTACAGCCGGAACCGCACCCTCTGATCGACGAGAATCGATGTCGGCTCGCCGTTGACCAGGAACGGCCGGAACTTCCACTGCATGACCGCCCGGTGTGCCGACTCCTCGCACGGTTCATCGACCTCCGAGCTCAGGAGCCACGCGCGGGCGACGTCGCCGGTCTCCGTGAGGTGCAGCCTGAAGACGACGACGCCCTCGACGCCGTCGATGACCGAGGACGACGGGTATGTGGGCTTCACGATATTCAGGACGACGACGTCGGAGCTGGTCGGCTGCGGGAGCGACTCTTCGAGGAGGCTGCGCAGATCGTCGCCGAGCTCCTGCTTGACTTCGCCGGTGATCTCCTCCGCCGGCGTACCCGCGGGCACCGCCCAGTCGACCACCTCGATCGAGACGACGTGAAAGACGCCCTCGGAGCCCAGACCGCGCGAAGTCTCGAGCCTGGTCTCAACGTCCGCCGTTCTGCGGCGCACGGATATCTCCGGGAGGATGTGGAGCACCCCGTGATAGCCCATCTGCCTGATAAGCGGGAATCGTCTGCTGAACGGGGCGAGCCAGGCGAGAAGAGACAGGTGGACCACAACCGCCGCCGCGATCGCGAGCGCGATGCGACGTCGGTAGACCTGCTCTCGCCTCCTGCGGTACTTCGTGATGTACGGAGGCTGCGCGTCCATCTGAGAGTCGATCCTCGGTCGGCGTCACGGCGCAGCTCGCCCGGTGGGCGGCGCGCGCGGCGCCCGCGCCTCGGTCCACGATCGCCGGAAGAGACGCCTCGCGCTCACTGGAGTCGTGGAACGGAGCGTTCCTCAATCTCCTCGAACCGGTACTCCTTGGGGACCACGACGATGCCTCTGTCGGTGATCGTGAAGCGCCTTGCGTCTTCCTCGGGATCGTATCCGATCTGAGTCCTGGAGGGGATTCTCACGCCCTTGTCCACGATGACTCGGCGGAGCTTGGCGTATCGTCCGACGTCGACGTCTTCCATCAGAATCGACTCGAATGCGTAGCTGAAGCTGTTCGTGCGCACTCTGGGCGACAGGACGCAGCGCTGGATCCGGCCCCCGGAGATGACGCAGCCGGTCGACACGATCGAGTCGACCGCGATGCCCATCCTCCCGCCGGCCGTGGCGTCGGCGTAGAGGAACTTCGCCGGGGGGTACCTCCCCTGATAGGTCCGCACCGGCCACACGTCGTCGTAGAGGTTGAGCTGCGGCGTGATGTCGACGAGGTCCATGTTCGCTTCCCAGTAGGCGTCGAGCGTCCCGACGTCCCGCCAGTAACCCTCGCCCTCGCTCCCGAAGACGAAGGTACTGACGTCGGCGCCGCCGAAGGTCATCGTGGGCAGGACGTGCCGGCCGAAATCGAAATTCCCCTCGGCTATCACCTGCCGCAGCCACTGGACCATCGCGTCCGTCCGGAAGATGTAGATCCCCATCGACGCCAGGACCCGGTCGGGTCGACCCGGGACAGTCGCGGGAACGGACGGCTTCTCCTGGAAGTCTCGTACCCTGTAGTCCTCGTCGACCTGAACGATGCCGAGCTCCGGCGCCTCCGAGACGTCCCGCTCCTGCACGCAGAGGGTGACGTCGGCGCCCGACGCGCGGTGGCTCTCGAGGAGCGGCCTGTAGTCCATCCGGTAGACGTGGTCGCCGGAGAGAATGAGGACGTGCTCGGGCTCGTGCTGGTCGAGCAGATGGACGTTCTGCCAGATGGCGTCGGCCGTTCCCCTGTACCAGTCTTCCCCGAGCCTCTGCTGCGCGGGCACGGTCTCAATGAACTCGCCGAGACCGTAGCTCAGGAACCCCCAGCCCCTTCGGAGGTGGCTCGCCAGCGACCGAGACTTGTACTGCGTGAGCACGAAGATCTGCCGAAGGTCCGAATTGAGAGCGTTTGAGAGGCTGAAATCGATGATCCGGTAGATGCCGCCGAAGGGAACCGCCGGCTTCGCGCGGTCGCGCGTGAGGGGCCAGAGCCGCTCGCCCTTGCCGCCGGCGAGGATCATCGTCACGATGTCTCTGCGCATGGTCCCTCCCGGGCCGTGGTGCTCCGGTCCGGCGGCAGGATGCCGCCGACGACACGCTTCCTAGCATCCGACGCCGCGGGACGCGTGTCAAGGAGAGAGCGCGGATATGGGATCTCGGGGTGCTTTTTTTGGTTGACAGTTTGCGTTCTCTCTCCAAGAATGAAGCCGCTGAGAGGTCGGGCGGTCGGATGCGCCGGGAGGGGCCCGGAGCGACGGCTACCGACGAGCCAGTCAGGAGGCGAACGTATGCGAAGGCTAATGATCCTCGTGGCCCTGCTCCTCCTCCTTCCACTCCTCGTCGGGACGGCGGGGGCCAAGCATCAGTTGGCCACACCCTCGCACGACCGCGATCCGGGGCGGTATCCGAACACGCTGTTCTGGTACGACGACATCGAGGGCGACACGAGCGGCTGGACGACCGTCGACAACTCGGGCGCCGGCACTCCGCACTTCCACGTCGACACGTACTACGCCTACGACACGAACTCCTGGTGGTGCGGCGAGCTCAATGCCGAGTTCTCAGGTGGCGACGGATACGGCAGCTCGTGGGACGATCGGCTCGGCATCCCGCCTACCGACGTCTCGGGCTCGACCTACCCGATCCTCACGTTAAAGGCCCGGTACGACTCGGAGCTCGGCTACGACTTCACGCACGTGCAGGCCGAGAGCGGCAGGGTCTGGATCGACCTCAACACCGGCTATGACGGCTCGAGCGGCGGTTGGTTCGACATCGGCGTGTACGGGTTCCCGCTCGGCGCTTACAACAACCCCGTCGTGGCCCGGTTCCGGTTCGTCTCGGACGGGGGATGGGATGACAGCGACGGGCTGTACGCGTCGGACGGCGGAGCCTTCCACTGCGACGACATCGAGATATTCGACTTCTACACGTCCACGACGTACTTCTTCGACGACGTCGAGTCGGGCGGCCTCTGCGTGCCGTCGGTGCCCACCGTGCAGTGGGGCGACTGGTGGCACGTCGTGACGGACAACTGCTCGTCCTACAGCCCGCCCCACAGCTGGTGGTGCGGGGACGACGCGGACACGGGGCTCATTCCCCCGAACCTCAACAACTCGCTGATCACGCCGCCGGCCGACGTCTCGGGCGCGATCACGTGTACCCTCAGGTACGCTCTCCACGCCGAGGTACCCCAGCTCGACAACGACTACTGGCACAACGCGGTCCGCTTCAACGGCGGCGACTGGATCTCGCTGGGGTCCTGGTGGGGTGATTTCGGCGGCTGCGACGCCTGGGGCACGTCGGGACTCGACGGTGAGGACATCACCGAGTACCTCCCCGATACGAGGCTCATCGAGGTCCAGTACAAGCTCACGTTCTTCACCACCGACAACGGCTGCGGCCCCGGGGTAGCCGGAGGGGCCGGCATCAACCTCGACGACACGTGGTTCGAGGGCGTACACGAGAGCGCCGTCGAGCAGTCGTCGTGGGGCAGAATCAAGGCCTTCTATAGATAGCGGCCGCACACCGGCCCGGGCTCGCCCGGTCACCGGAACGACCGCGATGTGACTACGGGCGCGGCGCGCCCGCGCAGACCTGGAGCGAGGGTCCGGCGTGGGGTGCCGCGTCTGCGTTCCAGGCGCCCTCGCACCGCATCGCCGGCCCGCGGCATCGCCGGAGGTTCGGGAACCCCCACCGCGAGGGGCTTCAGGCTGCTCTCCTGACCAGCCGCTCAGTCACTTCTTGACCAAGACGTCCATTTGAGTTAAAATATAGCCACAAAGCGAAATACACCGTAGTGAACCCGGATTGAGGAGGATTCCAATGCGCCTGTTCGGGCTCCGGATGTGTCTGTGCGTGGTCGGTGCGCTTCTGTTCCTGGCGACTCCGATCTTTGCCGCCGCTCCCCCGCTCGTGCACACCGTGCAGACGAGCGCCGGAGACGTCGAGATCGCCGAGATCGAAGGGTACGTAACCGTGAGGCTCCCGGGCACGTCGTCGACCGTCGAGGAAGGCAGTCCCGAGCTTCCCGTCGAGTTCGTGCGCTTCGTCCTGCCGGAGGGGATGGTCGCGGTCGGTGCCGAAGCGATAGTCCGTTCCTCGACCGAGCTCGGCGGCCGGTTCAACGTGCGTCCCAGGCAGCCTCAGGTCCCGCTCTCCCGTCCTGAGCTTGCGCGGTGGGTCGATCCGATCGAGGCGGTCTATTCGTCCGAGACGCCCTATCCGCCGAGCCCGTGCGTGCTGCTCGACACCGGGAACATCTCCGGCCGTCCGATCGCGACGGTGGCCGTCTATCCGGTCCAGTACGTCCCCGCCGAGCGGAAGCTCGTCGTGAACGAGACGATCGAGGTGACGCTCGCGCTCGAGGCCGCGCCCGGAAGGGCGCGCGTTCCGTCCGCTCGGTCGCAGTCCGCACAGCGGGCCGTCGACCAGCGCCTTTCGTCGCTTGTCGTGAACGACGACGACGTCCCGACGGCGGCTCCCAGAGATCAGCGGATCGGCGACGCCGAGTACCTCATCGTCACGCACGACAACTTTGTGCCGATGTTCCAGGAACTGGCGGACTGGAAGACGCTGAAGGGTATCACCTCCGAGATCGTGACGACGACGTGGGTCTACGCGAACTACACCGGCGTCGACAACCAGGAGAAGATCAGGAACTGCATCATCGACTACTACGAGAACCACGGAACGACGTGGGTCCTTCTCGGCGGCGACACGAACTACGTGCCGGCGAGGGTCGTCTTCGCGATGAACTCGGACGCGGGGAACGACGACATCCGGTGCGACCTGTACTACGCCGACCTCGACGGCACGTGGAACGGCGACGGTGACGGGACGTGGGGCGAGGTCAACCAGGACGACATCGATATGTACGCCGACGTCTTCGTGGGGCGGGCGCCGGTCGACAACACGACGGAGGCCACGCGGTTCGTCAACAAGGTTCTGACCTACGAGGGAGCTCCCGGCGGAAGTACGTTCCACTCGGACTACCAGCTGGACTTGCTCTTCCTCGCCGAGGTTCTGTGGAGCTCGCCCTGGACCGACGGCGGCATCTGCAAGGACATGATCGACGACGAGTCGGTGCCCGAGCGGTTCGATCCGATCACCAAGCTCTACCAGACGAACGGCCAGCTGACGCGGTCCCAGACGATGAGCAACATCAACTCCGGCCAGAACATCGTCAACCACGTGGGCCACGCCTACTACAACGTCATGAGCATCGGTAGCTCCGCGCTCTACACTTCGGACATGAGCACGCTGTCGAACGCTCCCAGGTACGGCATCTGGTACTCCATCGGCTGCTGGCCCGCGGCGATCGACTACAACTGCATCGCCGAGGGCTGGATGAACTCCCCCGGCGGCGGCGGCGCGGCGTTCGTCGGCAACAGCCGCTTCGGCTGGGGGTCGCCGGGCGGCCCGGGCAACGGGACGTCCGACCTCTTCGACCGCGAGTTCTTCCACCAGCTCTTCAACGAGGGCCTCGACCGAATCGGGACCACGAACGCGGCCCACAAGGACGCGTATGTCGGCCAGGCCCGCACGAACGCCTACACGCGGTACTGCTTGTACGAGCTGAACCTCCTCGGCGATCCGGAAATGCGGATCTGGACGAACGAGCCGGTTGCGGCGGTCGCCAACCACCCGGACACGGTTCCCCTGGGCGAGCACACGTTCCTCGTGGTCGTCTCGCGCGAAGGCGAGCCGGTGCCGGGCGCGGCGGTCTCCCTGTCCGGCGGCGACGTGAACTTCGCGGCGACGACCGACGAATTCGGGATCGCCACGCTCCTCCCCGACCCCGCGGTCGAGGGAAACCTCACGCTGACGGTGACCGGGCAGGGCATCCTCCCCTACTCCAGGACCGTGACGGTCGTCAGTGACCCACCGGTTCTGACGCCGCCGGCCACGGTCGACGGTCTGGCCGTCGCCGACCCGTTCGATCTCGGGGGCGTGGTGGCCCTCAACTGGACATCCTACGCGCCGCCTGCGGACTTCGCCCACTACAGCGTCTACCGCTCGACGGAATCGTTCTCCGACGTGGCCGGAGTGACCCCGATCGAGAGCGGCCTGCTCGTGGCTGACGTCAAGGAGTGGGACGACACGACGGCGGAGCTCGGGCAGTCGTACTACTACGCCGTGACGGCCACCGACCTCACCGGCAGCGAGGACCCGGCCGTGGATTCGCAGGGGCCGATCGCCGGCACGGTCAACTCGCGCGTTCTCGTGTGGGACTGCGACGACGGTGACACGCCCTTCGACGGCATCGGAGACGACTACACCGAGAGCGACGGAACGGAGAGAGCCTGGGTCGAGGCGCTCGACTCGATCGGCGAGCTCTACACGATCAAGGAGACGCTGCCCGCCGACCTCTCGCCGTTCGAACTCGTCATCTACCTCGGAGGCGTCGTGAACTTCGGCGACCCCGAGGCCAACGTCCGTATGACGGACGACGAGGCGGCGACGCTCACGGCATACGTGGACGCCGGCGGCAGCCTCTACGTGGAGGAGCCGAACTTCGGGAACGCCTACTTCGCGATCGGCACGCCGGCCGCGATCGAGCTGTGGAACAGGTTCCACGCCTCCTACGAGTCCGGATCCACCTACAGCGCCGGGAACGTGGCCTCGGTCGCGGGGCAGACCGGCACGGCGTCGGACGGAATGTCGTTCGTCTACGACCACCACGGCATGCCGGATCAGTTCGTGGGGCTCGTGACTCCCGACGGTGACCCCGGCTCATCTCTCCTCTGGGAGGATCAGGATTTGAATGGCCGCGGGTCCGTCTACGTCGATCCCCTTAGCGGCGGGCGCCTCTACATGGTGCCCATCCTTCTCGGCGGCGTCTCGAACGCCGGATACCCGTCGACGAGGCTCGACTACGTGACGACGATCCTCGACGAGATCGGGCTCATCGGGACGACCGGTGTCGAGGGTGACTTCGCCGGATCGGCGAACCGGCTCGGGCAGAACGCGCCGAATCCGTTCAACCCGGCGACCTCGATCCGCTTCTCGGTCGCCCACCAGGGAGCCCACGTCACGCTCGCGATCTACGACGTGACCGGGCGCCTGGTCAGGGAACTCGTGAACGAGCCGACCCCCGCGGGCGAGCATCTGGCCCGCTGGGACGGCCGGAGCTCTTCGGGAAGACCTGCCTCCTCGGGGATCTACTTCTACCGCCTGTCGGTGGACGGGTGGACCGACTCCCGGAAGATGGTGCTTCTCAAATAGCGGGAGACCCGAACCGGGCGCGAGCCCGGGAACATACCGGAGCCAGCCGCGGGCGCCCGGGAGGCTGAACCTCCTTGACGCCCGCGGTTCCTTATGCTATAATACTGATGTGAGCTGAAAACCTGCAGTCAGCCTTCCAGTAGGCGTAGACCCGGGGAGCGACGCCAAGCCGACACTGCTACGGGCTGTTCCAGAACATGGAGCCATCGAATCGGGGTAGCACGCGAGCAGCCGTTTTGTGGCTCGATGAGGCGTCGGACTCCTTGAGTGGCAGTGCCACAGCGGGACCGAGTGCCGTCTCTGGGGACGTGCCTCGGTCCTGTTCGACGTTCTGCACACTCGAGTGAAGATGAGAATGGAACCAGGAGGGAGAGAACGATGGCTGTGAGACGACGACTTGCCCACCCGCTCACGATCCTCGTCCTGATGTGTGGCGCGGCCCTGGCAGCAGCAGTTGGCCCCGCCGCCGAGACGGCGTACGACGTATCACAGGTGGAGATCGGTGCGGACGGTATCTACTCGAAGGTGACGATCGAGGGTATGCGGGTTGTGAAGACGCCAGGCGCTCCCGCGCTCCCTGTCGACTACCTCTCGTTC
>JALGVN010000340.1:2238-4321 GCA_025774645.1 bacterium | reverse complement strand
ACCCGAACAACATAGAGACCGACGGGGATCTTCTCCTTGACGGTCTCGAGGCGGGATTGGCCGAGCCTGAAGGCGACGACACGGATCTGGGGGTCTTCATCGCGGACGCCGATCCTCTGACGTCGACCGACCCGGCCGACACCGACACCGACGACGACGGCCTCGGCGACGGCGTCGAGGACGCCAATCTGGACGGCGCGGTCGATCCGGGCGAGACCGACCCGAACGACCCCGACACAGACGGGGACGGCTACAGCGACGGTGTCGAGGTCGCCGCGGGGTCCGACCCACTCGACCCGAACCACCACCCGGGTAACATGAACGACCCGTACGTCTCGTCGGTCGTCGACATCGGCAACGACCAGGGCCGCCGCGTTCGCGTCGGCTGGGGGCCGTCGCCGCTCGACGTGCCGGACTCTCCGGAGCCGATCCTCGAGTACAGCCTCTACCGCCGGATCGACTTCGCGCGGGAGGAGAGCGGTGGGGAGTCTCTCGACATCGCCCGCCACTCGCGGCTCTCGGGGGAGTGGGACTTCGTGCGGAGCATCCCGGCGACCGGCGAAGAGACCTACAACGCGCTCTCGCCGACGCTGTGCGATTCGACCGAAGCCAACGGGATCTGCTGGTCGGTCTTCTTCGTGAGGGCGCACACGGCGGTCCCGGTCGTCTACTACGACAGCGAGCCCGACAGCGGCTACTCGGTCGACAACCTCGCCCCCGAGGCACCCATGAACCTCGTCGCCGAGGGGAACGAGACGCAGGTCGTCCTCGTGTGGGACGCGAGCGAGGAGGACGACTTCGACTACTACGCGGTCTACCGGGGCGACACCGAGGGCTTCGAGCTGGGCGAGCCGATCGGGTACACGACGGCGGAGACGTTCGAGGACAACGAACCGCCCCCGACGTCGGAGTGGTGGTACCGGGTGACGGCAACGGACTTCTCGGGGAACGAGAGCCCGCCGTCCGACTCGGCGGGCGTCACCGGCACGGGCATCGAAGGTGACTTCCCTACCACGTTCTCCCTCGGCCCGCCTGTTCCGAACCCGTTCCGGGGGACGACGACCATAGACCTCGGCATCCCGCTGGGCGCGGGCTCGGCGCGCGCGACCGTCAGGATCTACGACGCGGCCGGCCGCCTCGTCCGCACGCTCACCGATGGGCCGCGCAGGGCCGGATTCCACCCCCTGAACTGGGACGGCACCGATTCGGGCGGGAGAAAGGTCGCGAGCGGCGTCTACTACCTCCGGCTCGAGGCGGGAGACATCGTCGAGAAGCGGAAGGCAGTGCTCTTGAAATAGGGGATCAGCCGCACGTGTTCCGCGACGCCCGGGGTTCGCGAGAGCCCCGGGCGTTCTCTGTTCAGGGCGACCAACAGCATCCAATTTCCCGGACCGACCCTGTGTCATGTGGGGAGAAGCCGCCCGCTCCCTCTCGCTGCGCCGAGCGCCGCGTCACACGACCGCGCCGATTCGGTTCCCGCCCTGGCAGTGCTTACCTTCAGAGCGTACGTGAGTCTTCTCAGCAGTAGATCAACAGGCATCGAGAGGGGGAGGAGCCGTCCAGGCGACGGCGAAGCCGACACGCGGTCACGACGGCACGGACGACCGCGGCCAGCGTGTCGCGACTGGCATCTACTTCTGCCGGCTCGAGTCGGCGGGCGCCACGAGCACCCTGAAGCTTGCACTCGTCAAGTAATGCGCGCCGGGCAGCGACTGCGAAACCGGGATTCGGGCGCGGGGACGGGCCCTGCGGCCTTTCAAGAACACAACTTCTTCTCTTGACATCCCTGCGCCGGGTTGTATGCTCCGGTCTAAATGCGGGCGCAGGGGGCCAAGGTGGGCTCCGCGCCGCGTTAAGAGGAAAGCAACAGGGGCCCCAGAGCCGGTCGAGAACCGGCAGCCAGGAGGGAAGTGATGGCTGGCTACGTCGTGAAGTCGAAGGTCGGAGAACTCGCAAAGAAGCTCGAAATGCGCCTCAGCGGCAAGGCCATCGACGCGCTCGACGAACTGGTCGAGGGCGCGCTGAAGAAGGCAGCAAAGCGTGCCGAGGCCAACAAGCGGAAGACGATCGCGGCCCAGGACAT
>JALGVN010000340.1:0-2233 GCA_025774645.1 bacterium | reverse complement strand
ACCGATAGAAGTCGATGACGCAGGCTGTATCGGGGTTCTGAGACCTGGAATCCCGGCGCGTCTGTTACGTTCAGAGACCGGCTCGCGCGGCACACGTCGCGCTGGCCGGTTTCTGCGTTGCTGGTTCCTGTAACACAGCAGAGGACGTTTGGGAGCCCTGGAACCGACCTGCGACCAGTGTGCCGCCTGTGTCCGCGCGGGGTCCGCTTTATGCACCGAGAACGGGTTGATGGCTGAGCGCGGGCTCACCGCCCACGACGTCCGCGTTCATCCGGCGGCTGCTCTGCGAGAATCCCCGTACACAGGTGCCCCGGCGGAAGGTGAATCACATGAAGCACATGTGGGGGCTCCTCCTCATCGCGACGCTGGTGCTCTTGTTCTCCAGCTACGACGACGTCATCGAGCCCTATTGGAAGAGCAGGGGTGTGAAGGCTCTCGAACTCGTCGAGGAAGGGAAGTACCGGGAAGCGATCGAGATGCTCTTCGGCGAAAACACCGACGGCCCGGAGCGAAGTTCGTCCAGTGCTCACGCAGCGCAGCCTGAGGGCGATGCCGCGAACACCGACGGACCGGAGCTCGCGGTACCCTGACCCTCACGGAGCGTCCTCGTCCCTCCGCAGACCGGCGGCGCACGCGCCGCCTCGTTCCAACTTCCGTCATCGTTGCGAAAATCACGATGGCCACAGAGAAGCGGTGACAGACCGTCTCCGCTGAGTCATGTCCGTGCCGAATCCCGCGTTTTCTTCCTGCCCGATCAGTTCTTCCCTTGGAAGCGTGCTCTCCGGTGCTACCATTGTCGTGTGGTCGCAGTCTGGAATTGACGATCCAGTCCGGAGGAGCGCTATGGGACAGGTGCGGCGGTTGCGAAGTCACGCGGCTCGGTCGGGCGGTTTTCTCATTCTCGTGGTCGCCATCCTGCTCGCGTTCGCGACGTGGGCCTCGGCCGATCCGGCCGCGCTCGTCGAGGGCGAGGACTACTGGAGCTGGCACGACATCGGCGGGAACATGATCGGAGTCGAGTGGTGCTCCACGGCGAGCGGGGAGTACACGGTCGACTACATCGACGTTCCGGGCGAGTGGGTGAGACTGACGGTCACGCTCACGGCGACGGCGTGCTACTCCGTCACGGTCGGCTACCAGGCGTACAACGGTGCGGAGATCGACCTCCGGGTGACGATCGAGAAGGGGGGGCCGACTGGCGAGGACGTCCACGAGGACTTCTCGCTCCTCGGCTGGGGCATCGGGTGAAACGCCGTCCCCACGGCTACCGGGAGTAGCCAGTTCTGCCTGACCGAAGGCGACTACGACATCGTCGTCAAGCTCATGGACGGCACCCGCACACGCATCGACTACGTCCTCTTCGAGCCGGTCGAGACCGCCATCAGTGCCGAGGCGACGACGTGGGGGACCATCAAGGCGCTCTTCCGATAGCGCCCACAGACGGAATGCACGAACGAGTGTGAGACGCCGCCCGACACCGCCGCCGGGCGGCGTTTCTGCGTCCGCGCGCCTGCGGTCGTCCCGCGCCACCTCGCACCGACGCGCAGGGACTCGCCACAGACATGCATCACGTGGTATAATGGTCAAGAACACTCGATGAGCCTCAACCGGAGGAACCGCATGGCGTCCCGCATCGTCCTCGCACTCTCACTGATATCAGTTCTCGCGGCGTCTCCAGGCGCTGCCGTCGCTGCACCGGGGGAGGCGGTCGAGCGCCCCGCCTCGCAGGCCGAGGTCCGACGCATGGCCGACCTCGGGCCTGTCCCGTCGGTCTGGTTCGACCCGTACGATCCGACGGCGGAGCTGCCGTCGTTCGCCCAGCCGGTCGGAGCGGACCCCGCCCGCCGGTGGGACCCGATCAACTGGCGCATCAACTCCGACATGACAACTGAGATCCAGAACGAGCAACAGGTCGTCGTGAACCCGACGAACCCGGACAACCTCGTGGCCATCTGGCGCGACTTCCGGCTCGGCCACCGGCGCGTCGGTCTCGGGGTCTCGTTCGACGGCGGGTTCACGTGGACCGACTCGCTCATGGAGGAGCCCACGTATCCTCGTCACAGCGACCCCGGTCTCACGACCGACCGATTCGGCGGCATCTACGCCGTCATCCTCTCGTACACGGGGAACACCTCGGAGCCGAACGGCCTCTTCGTGGCCAAGTCGGACGACGGCGGCGTGACGTGGGGCCCGTTCGTACCGGTCGTCAACGGCGTGCCGGGGGTTTTCGAGG
>JALGVN010000107.1 GCA_025774645.1 bacterium | reverse complement strand
GTCGCCCACTTCTACACCGCTCCGCCGGTCAAGCTCTGCTACCGGGGCCTCGGCGAGATCGCGGTCGGTCTCACGTTCGGGATCCTCCCCGTCGCGGGCGCCTACTTCGTCCAGGCCGGCGAGATTTCGTGGAGCGTCGTGCTGGCGTCGCTTCCGATCACGTTCGCCGTCGTGCTCATCCTCTGGGTGAACCAGATCGTCGACTACGTGCCGGACCGCGATGCCGGCAAGCGCACGCTCGCCGTCGTGCTCGGTCCCAAGATGGCCGGACGATCCGTCGTTCTCGCGCTCGCGCTCCTCATTTTCGGTTCGCTCTTCGTCGCGGTCTTCACGGGAGCGGTCATCCCGCTGACGCTGATCACGGTCCTCGCGTTCGGTCTCATCCGGACGGTCGTGGCCGACTGCTGGAACCACTACGACGACCCGTCGAGGCTCGCCGAGGCGTCGTTCTCCGCGATCAGGCTTCACCTCATCCTCGGTGCCATCATCGCAGTCTCGGCTCTCGCCGCAGTCGGGAACTGAGTCCACGCTCAAGGTTAGGTGTTGACGACCCCGCCGCCCCGTGGTACTCCGTGACTCGAAGCATCGCCCCGTCGCTCCCGGCCTCGCGCCGGTTCACCGGGTCTCCCGCTCGCGGAAGAGAAGGAGGTGCGGACCATGCGGTTCTACCATCTCGGTGGTTGTCTGTCGGCCTGCGTCCTTGCGGTCGTTCTGGTCGCGACCCTGGCGCCCGAGGCATTCGCCCAGGACCAGTTCCACTTCGAGCTCGTTCTCCCGCAGGAGGGCGCGACGCGCGACATTCCGCCCGACGGCTCGACGTGGCACGAGCTCTACCCGACGATGTGCATAATGCACAGTCAGACCGGCTACGATGACAACGGCGACGGCTTCGTCAGCGAGTGCGACTACATCTACATCGACGGGGTCCGCTTCCACATCACCTGGGCCGGCCCGACGTACGTGCTCGAGACCGGTCCCACGGAGGACGGCCGGCCGCCCGTCCAGGAGAAGTTCGTCGAGCCGACGGGGTTCATCGGTCCGGACGGCCGGAACCCCATCTGCGAGATCTGGCACGAGGTCTGGCCGGAGTACTGTCTGGAGTGGCACGTCGAGGACTGGGAGGACAACGGCGACCAGCAGGTGACCCCGTGCGACTGGGTCCTCATCTGGGACGGATTCGGGGAGCCCCAGCAGTGGCACGTCGTCGAGGTCAACCAGAACATCATCGCCGTGCCCGACAGCCCCGTCGAAGAGAGCACCTGGGGCAGGATCAAGGGCTTCTTCTCGGACCTCTTCTAGCGGAGCGCATTCAGCTGGAAGCACGCCGTTCGACCATCGCGGGGCGTCCTCAGGGGTGCCCCGCGCCCGTTTGACATCCCCATGTGCCTGTGTTACCTTCCGTGGGCCGCGTGACGCTGAAATCCGTTCGGACCCCCGACGCGGGGGCTTCGGTGGCCTCCGTCCGTAGTGGTATGTTCGGGTCCCAGAGGGCCCTCTCGAGGCGCCATGGTCGAGGCGAGGTACTGGCACAGGCTGGACGACGGCCGCGTGGCGTGCGAGCTCTGCCCGCAGGCGTGCAGGATCGCAGACGGCGCGTCGGGGATCTGTCTCGGGCGAACGAACCGGGGCGGCACCCTCTTCGCGGAGAACTTCGGGCAGTGCGTCTCGGTCGCGATGGACCCGATCGAGAAGAAGCCGCTCTACCACGTCTGCCCGGGCAGGCAGGTCCTGTCGATCGCCTGCAACGGCTGCAACCTCAGGTGCGACTTCTGCCAGAACTGGGCGATCTCGCAGGAGCGGACCGCAACGCGGGCGGTCTCCCCGGAGGAGCTGGTCGAGCTCGCCCTCGGGAGCGACTCGTTCGGGATCGCGTACACGTACACCGAGCCGATCATCTGGTTCGAGTACCTGCTGGCGGCCGGGGCGCTCGCGCACGAGAAGGGGCTCAAGAACATCCTCGTCACGAACGGCATCGTGAACGAGGAGCCACTTCGTGAACTCCTGCCCCTCGTCGACGCGATGAACGTCGATCTCAAGTCGATGAACGCGGAGTTCTACCGGAAGTACTGCCACGTCGACGGCCTCGAGGCCGTCAAGCGCACGATCCGGCTCGGGGCGGAGGCCGCACTCGTCGAGGTGACGAACCTCCTCATCCCGGGCCTGAACGACTCGGAGGACGAGACGCGGGAGCTTGTGGAGTTCATCGCGGGGATCGATCCCGCGATCCCGCTCCACTTCTCGCGGTACTTCCCGACGTACAAGATGACGGTCCCCGGCACGTCGCTCGCGGCGGTCGAACGCGCCGCCGGGATCGCGCGGGAGAAGCTCCACTACGTCTACCTCGGCAACGTCGGTCCCTCGGACGACTCCGACACGCTCTGCCCCGCTTGTGGGAACGTGCTCGTGAGGAGGACCGGCTACAGGAGCGAGGTGGTCGGCATCGAGGACGGGAAGTGCAGCCGCTGCGGGCGGCGGGCGGACTTCCTCTGGTGCGACTGACCGAGGCCCGGCGGATCGGCGGGCGGAAGCGACGCGGGGGAGCCCTGGAGCTACCCCGGGAGGAGCGAACGTGAGAGAGATCGGATGCGTCGTGTCGATAAGCGGTGACGCCGCCGTCGTCACGATGCCGATGTCGCCCGAGTGCGAGAAGTGCGGTGCCTGCGTCGTCGCGGACGAGGGGAAGGAACTGCTCCTCCTCGCCCAGAACGAGGCCGGCGCCGGGAAGGGCGACATGGTCGAGATCGAGATCAGCGCCGGGCGCGTCCTCGCCGCGGCGTTCATCATCTACATGGTCCCGGTCATCATGACGATCGTCGGATTCATGCTCGGCAACGCGCTCTCGGGAGGCGACGAAGAGGCGAACCTCCCCATCGTGCTCGCTCTTGTCTTCCTGGTCGTGTCGTTCCTCTCGGTGTGGCTCTACGACATGAGGCTGCGCCGGGTCGAGCGGAGGCAGGCGATCGTGACGAGGATTCTGTCTCAGGAGGAGGCGAGGCTCTACCGGAGCCGGATCGAGCCGGCGAAGCTCGGAGGGTAGCGATTGTACAAGAGCTCGAAGCGACTCGCGACGAAGGCCGCGAAGCTGGCACTCACCAAGAAGGCCGAGAACGTCATCACGATGGATCTGCGCGGTGTGGTCACGACCTGCGACTTCTTTGTGATCTGCGACGGCACGAGCGACGTGCACGTGAAGGCGATCGCCGACGCGATCCAGGACGGCCTGAGGGAGGTCGATGAGAAGGCGTGGCACGTCGAGGGCGCCGAGGTGAAGCGTTGGATACTCCTGGACTACGTGAACGTCGTCATCCACGTCTTCGACAAGGAGACCCGCGACTACTACCAGCTCGAGCGGCTGTGGGGCGACGCGAAGTTCGAGAAGCACGAGGACGAGTAGCGCCGGGCCAGGACCACGTGGGCGAGCTCGTCGTGAACATCCCGCAGGAGGGGCAACATGATCGAATCGATCCTGGCGAGAAGGAGCATCCGGAAGTACACCGATGAGCCCGTGACCGACCTCGAGATCATGCGGCTCCTCGAGGCGGCGATGTCCGCGCCGTCGGCGAGCAACAAGCAGCCGTGGCATTTCGTGGTCGTCACCGATCGGTGGACGCTCGACCAGATGGCCGAGTACGGTCCGCACTGGCAGATGCTCCGGGAGGCTCCTCTCGCGATCATCGTGTGCGGCGACACGTCGATCTCCGAGAAGTACTGGGTGCAGGACTGCTCGGCCGCGGCAGAGAACCTGCTCCTGGCAGTTTCGATGATGGGCCTCGGAGGAGTGTGGCTCGGGTGCTACCCGCGGACCGAGCGGATGGGCCCGTGCCGCGAGCTCCTCGACGTCCCGCACGAGATCGAGCCGCTGGCGGTGCTGTCGATCGGGCACCCGGCGGAGGAGAAGGAACCGCGCACCCAGTACGACGAGACGCGCGTGCACAGGGAGAAGTGGTAGACCGCCCTCACGGCGGTACGTGAGTCGCGAAACGGACACCCTCGACCGGTTCCCGGCCTCGCTTGACAGAGTTGCGACCGAGGGGAAGGGACAGCAAGAGTGAAGAAGCTCGCGGCAGTTGCTGCTGTGGCGGTCATATGCCTGGCGCTCGTATCCTGCTCGGACCAGGGCAGCGCGCCGAGGAAGACCGAGCTTTCGACGTTCGAGGAGCGCGCCAGCTACGCGCTGGGCATGGACGTGGCGTCCTCGCTCCTGAGGTCCGGCGCCGAGGTCGACGCGGACGTGTTCATGCAGGGATTCCGGGACACGCTCGAGGGCCACACGCCGCTCATGACGACGACCGAGGTGCGGACGGTCCTTCAGGAATTCTCCAACACAATGCGGGAGCGGGCCATGGCGAAGATGCAGGAGGAAGCCGAGACGAACCTGGCCGCGGGTGCTGCGTTCCTCGAGGCGAACAAGGTGAAGGACGGGGTCCACACGACGGCGACGGGGCTTCAGTACATCATCCTGGAAGAGGGCACCGGTCCGAAGCCGACGCGCGAGTCGAACGTGAGCGTCCACTACACCGGCACCCTCATCGACGGGACGACGTTCGACAGCTCGGTCGACCGCGGTCAGCCGGCGACGTTCCCGGTCGGCGGAGTCATCTCCGGCTGGACCGAGGCGCTCCAGCTCATGAGCGTCGGCAGCAAGTACCAGCTCTTCATCCCGGCGGAGCTCGCCTACGGCGAGAGAGGCTCGCCGCCGGGGATTCCGCCGAACGCAGCGCTCATCTTCGACGTGGAGCTTCTGGAGATCACGGAGTAGCTGTGACGAGCGTGCCGTCCGGGTCGTGGTGCAGGAACTCCTGGGAAGAGCATGAGTCGCTTGTCTGGAATACGTGACCGGTATCTGCGAGACGATGTGTCTATCCGACTGGGCGGGCTTGCTGCCAACCTGGCGCGGATCGAGTCGTTTTCCAACGATCCGAAGCACGATGAGGTGGTACTGGGGCTTGTGAGAGAGAGCCAGCTCTTCATCGAGTGGACGGCGACTGACCTCCAGGGTGAGCAGCTCCTTGAGCTCGCGGGGCTTCAGCGGCAGCTCTTCAGCTGGCACAGGGATTGGGATGCGATCTGGGCTGATTCGGCGCGCCGCGGAGCGGTCGCCGAGAAGGCCGCAGGGTGGTCTCGCCGCGTCCTGGCATTCTCAGGTCTGTGTGCGTGACGCAAGTGTCCTTGGAGCAGACCGTCGGCGTCGTTCTTCTCTGGGGGATCGCGGCCGGCGCGACGTATCTCGTGTGAAGAGGGGCGGGGCGTTCGCGGTCCTCGCCCCTCTCTACGCCATCTGCGCCATCGGAACGGTCGTACATCGTCCGGAAGGTCATCCGAGGCTGGTGACGCCGGGTTCCCGCAACGGAGTGGTGGAGTGTTCGATCAGGATCTCAGAGAAGCGCTCGAGGCGGCGATCGGGAAGCTCGGCCACAGCGTCGAGAAGATCGATGTCTCGCCACCGAAGGACCCGTCGCACGGCGACGCCGCGACGAACGTGGCGCTCGTTCTCGCGAAGCCCCTCAAGAAGAACCCCCGCGAGATCGCGCAGTCGCTGATCGACGCGCTCGATCTCTCCGCCGACTTCGTCGAGAAGATCGAAATCGCGGGCCCCGGGTTCATCAACTTCCGGTTCGCGCCGGCGTGGTACGACGCCGCGCTCCGCGACGTCGTCCGCGGGGGAGAGGCCTACGGCCGCTCGGAGTCGCACCGCGGCGAGAAGATCCAGGTCGAGTTCGTGAGCGCGAACCCGACCGGCCCCCTGAACGTCGTGAGCGCGCGCGCCGCGGCGGTCGGGGACGCGATCGGGAACCTCCTCGAGGCGACCGGTGTCGAGGTCCAGCGGGAGTACTACGTCAACGACGCCGGCCAGCAGATCGAGAAGCTCGCCCTCTCAGCCGAAGCGCGGTTCCGCGAGACGGAAGAGGAGGCGCTCGAGATCCCCGAGGGCGGCTACCACGGCGAGTACCTGGTCGACGTGATCGGGAAGATCGTCGAGGAGACGCCGGCGGTCCGGGACATGTCGAGCGACGACCGCATCGCGTACTTCAAGCGCGCGGCGGTCGATGAGATCGTCGTCGGGCAGAAGCGCGACCTCGAGGCGTACGGCGTCGAGTTCGACCGCTGGTTCCACGAGAGTGAGCTTGCGGAGGCGGGGGAGGTCGACGCGGCGCTCGAGAAGCTGCGCGCGTCGGGTGAGACGTACGAGAAGGAAGAGGCGCTCTGGCTCGCGACGACGCCCCACGGCACGAACGACGACAAGGTCATCGTCAAACGCGACGGCGTTCCGACCTACCTCCTTCCGGACGTCGCGTACCACCTCAACAAGTTCGACCGCGGTTTCGATCCTGTCATCGACCTCTGGGGTCCGGACCACCACGCGCACGTCGCGGAGACGCACGCCGCGCTCGAGATCCTCGGCGTCCCGCGCGAGCGGCTCGAGATCCAGATCGTCCAGCAGGTGAACCTGCTCGAGGGCGGCAAGGCCGTCAAGATGTCGAAGCGCGCCGGGAAGATCGTCCTGCTTCGGGATCTCGTCGAGGACGTCGGCGTCGACGTCGCGAAGTTCTTCTTCCTCATGCGGAAGCAGTCCGCGCATCTCGACTTCGACCTCGACCTCGCGCGCGAGCAGGGCGAGGAGAACCCCGTCTTCTACGTCCAGTACGCGCACGCGAGGGTCGCGAGCCTCGTCAGGTTCGCCAGGGAGCGCGGATACGAGGTGCCGTCGCCCGACGACGTCGATCTCTCCGACGTGACCTCGGGTGCCGCGAACGGGCTCATCCTCCTCCTGGCTGAGTTCCCGATGCTCGTCGAGGGAGCGGCGCGGGCACGCGAGCCGCACCGCCTGACCACCTACCTCCGCGACGTGTCGGCGAAGTTCCACGCCTACTACCACGGCCACCGCGTCGTCACCGACGATCCGGGGACCTCGACCGCGAGGCTCTTCCTCTCACAGGCCACGCGGAATGTCCTGAGAAACGGCCTCACGCTCCTCGGCGTGGGAGCCCCCGATCGGATGTAGGTCCCGAATCTGCCCCGTGCACCGGCCCTCCCCGTTACATCTTGGCATCCGGCCGTAGTTTATGATATTCTCGAGTTCGGCGTGACATCACGGGTGCAGCCTCAGCTCGCCGCTGATCATGGGGGGAGACCATCCTACTCAAGGGACGCGACCGCGTATTCCCCATCGAGGACGTGGAACAGACGATCCGCGGCCTCAAGAACGTCGAATCCGCACGGATCATCTCGGATGGCAAGGGCGGCATCCTCGAGGTGCACATCGTGTCGGACTCCGAGCGATTCCCCAAGCAGATATCACGCGACGTCGAATCGATGCTGGTCGCGAAGCTGGGTGTTGCGGTAGACTACCGCAAGATCAGCGTTGCCCAGGTCGAAGACGTGGTCGAAGTCGAGAGCGTCGAGTTTGAGCGCGTGGTCAAGCAGCCCGAGTTCGATGACGACGTCGACGAGCTTCCATCGGACGGCGCGCGGGTCAGGTTCGTCGGCGTGAGCGTTGCGCAGTCGGACCTCATGGCCGAGGCGAGGGTGGAGGTCGCCCTCGGTGGCGTCACGACCGCCGCGGCGGTGTCCGGGGCTGACTCGACGGACTCAGTCTTGAGGCTCATCGCTGAGGCGACGCTCGAAGCAGTGCAGCGGTTCTTCGAGGGAGGCGGGCTCTTCTCGATCAGTTCGATCGAGCAGACCACGATCGGCGGGAGATCGATCATCGTCGTCAACGTCGCCCACCTCGCAGAACGGCACGAGAGATTGCTCGTGGGCGCGTGTCCCGTCAGCGGTGACGTGCCGAAGGCGGCGGCGCTCGCGACACTGGATGCGGTGAACCGGTTCCTGGGGAGGTTGAGCCTCAGAGAGCCGACGGAGTACGAAATCGGGCCGGCATCGGAGAGCTAGAGCCCAGAGCAGGAAGAAGCGGAGCGAATCATCTCACTAAGCGAAGCGGTGCCCCTTTTGCCCCATGCCGTCGTCTGCCGAACAGTCAGCGGTGATCATCACCCGGCAGGGGTAATCCGCAAGGAGGTGGAACAATGTACTTCCTACGCTTCATGATGGAGCTCTTCCTGTCAG
>JALGVN010000106.1 GCA_025774645.1 bacterium | reverse complement strand
TCCTCGCGATGATTCTCGTGTTCGCGCTGTCGCTCAGGCTCCGGAAGCGCGAGATCGACACGATCTTCAGAATCGGCTGCGGACGTGCTACCATCGCCCGACTCCTGACAGCCGAGATCGTCATCATCGTGGCCTCGAGCGCGGTCCTCGTCGGCATCCTCGCCGCCGTGGTCGCGCGCTACGACAACGCTCTTGTCCGGATGCTCTTCATCCGATAGGAGCGTTCGCACGGCGCCGCGAGGGCGGCGCCACACAAGAGAGGGGAGAGCCATGCCAGCCTCGAAGCGTCTCCCGACGTTCCTCGTTGCATGCGTTCTCGCCGCCGCCGTGCTCTTCGCTCACACGCCACACGCTGCGGCCGAGGACGTCCTGACCGTCTACACGGTCAACTACCCGCTCGCTTACTTCGCCGAGAGGATCGCAGGCGAGCACGCGACCGTCGTCTTCCCGGCCCCGCCCGACGTCGACCCCGCCTTCTGGATGCCCGACGAGAACGTGATCGCGGGCTACCAGAGCGCGGATCTGATCCTCCTGAACGGCGCGGGCTACGCAGACTGGGTCGAGAAGGTCGCACTCTCGCAGTTCCGGCTCGTCGACACGTCGGCCGGGTTCAGCGATGTGTACATCGAGATGGACGACACCACGACGCACAGCCACGGGCCGACCGGCGAGCACTCACACGAGGGGACGCTCGCCTTCACGACGTGGCTCGACCTCCGTCTGGCGGTGCTCCAGGCCGAAGCGGTCGAGGAGGCTCTGGCGAAGAGGCGCCCGCAGCTCGCCGACGAGTTCGAGAAGAACCTCGAAGCGCTCACAGATGATCTGCTCGCGATCGACGACGCGATCTCGGAGATCACGGGGTCGATCGAAGAGCTGCCGCTCGTCATGTCGCACCCCGTCTACCAGTACTTCACGAGGAGATACGGCCTCGACGCCGTGAGCGTGCACTGGGAGCCCGACGAGGTCCCGGACGCTTCACAGTGGCTCGAGTTCCAGGAGCTGCTCGAGAGCCACCCGGCGGGGTGGATGGTCTGGGAGGGCGATCCCATCGAGGTCTCCGTCGAGAAGCTGGCGGGAGCGGGCGTCGGCAGCGTCGTCTTCGATCCCTGCGGCAACACGCCGGACGAAGGCGATTTCCTCACTGCGATGCAAACGAACGTTGAAAACCTGCGCGCGGCCTACGAGGAGTAGAGAGGAGGCGCGGCTCCTCGGCGGCGCGAACACATTGGATCTTCGGGCTTGGGATCGACACGCGGACCGTAAGGCAGCGGAAGCCCGTCGGAAGGCAAAGGGGGTTTCATATGCTGGATCTCATCTCGAAGAACTGGTGGGTCTATCTCGTCCGCGGGATCCTCGCGATCCTGTTCGGTCTCGTCATGTTCTCCCGTCCCGGAGGCATGACCGCGTTTCTGGTGTGGGTCTTCGGAATCTTCGTCTTCGTCGAGGGCATCTTCGCCGTGGTCGCCTCATTCACCGGGCGAAAAGGAAACCCGAACTGGTGGGCCGTTCTCATCCAGGGCCTCGTCGGGATTCTGATCGGTGTCGTGATGTTCTCGAATCCGCTCATGACGGCCGTCCTCTTCGTTCGTCTCCTCGCGCTGTGGGCCGTCCTCGTCGGTCTCTTCCGGATCTTCGGAGCGCTCAGTCTGCGCAAGGAGATCCCGGGCGAGTGGATGCACATCGTCGGCGGGATCATCACTGTTCTCTTCGGAATCGTCGTGTTCGCGTGGCCCGCAGGCGGCGTGCTCGCCTTTGCGTGGCTGATCGGTGTCTTCGCCGTCCTGATGGGCGTCTTCCTCATCGGCGTTGCCATGAGGGCGAAGTCGGCCGGGAAGGCGGTGGCCGCCTAGGTTCCACCGGGCGCACCGTGCGGTCCCGTGCGTCCAGGCTTCGCACGGGCCGCAGACGGGACCTCGGCGCGCGAGCGTGCGAGGTCCATCGAGAAGAGCATCCGGGGGCGATCCACAGCGGTCGCCCCGAGCCCTGTCCAGCGGCTCCGCCTGCGTTGACACGCCGGGCGTGCGCACGTAGAATCCGAGCGGACCTCAACGGAGGAACGGCATGTCCGGAGCACGTTTGCAGCCCAGGGGAGCCACTCACGCACGTCGCGCCCTGAGCCTCGCGGCTCTCGCGACCGTCCTGTGCCTCGTGTCCACTCCGCTTCCGGCCGAGGACTCCGGGAGCGAGGAGATCGACAAGGCCCAGGATATTCTGGAGCTCACCGCGGCCGAGCGCGACTTCGTCTTCATGCCGATCCCCATTGCGAACCCGACGGTGGGGACGGGGCTCGGTCTCGCAGGGATGTTCCTCTACCAGCTCGCCCCCGACGCGTCCCCCTCGACCACCGTCCTCATGGGGTTCTACACGAGCTCGAAGACGTGGGGGATGGGGATTCTGCAGGAGACCTACTTGGCCGGGAACCGTCACCGGCTCAATGGCCTGCTCGGGTACTTCAACATGAACTACGACTTCTACGGCGTCGGGCAGGACCCCGGGGAGGCCGGCCGGTACGTGCCGCTGAATCAGAGCGGCCTCTTCTTTGTCCCCAAGTACCTCGCTCGCGTGAGCGACCACGTCTACCTCGGCGCTCTCTACAGGTTCGCGAGGGTAGAGAGCGAGATCAAGATCGACGAGGCTGATCCCCCCGACTGGTGGAGCCGTCCGAACCCGAAATGGGAGACGACGAGCTCGGGTCTCGGGTTCGTCGTCGAGTACGACAGCCGCGACAACCATCTGAACCCGCAGGGCGGCCACTTCCTCGACACTTCGGCCACGTTCAACGCGGAGTGGCTCGGGAGCGCCAAGCAGTACCAGCTGTACGAGGTCGCGTACAACTACTACTGGGGAATGAAGCCCGGGCACGTCCTGGCCTACCGGCTCTTCACCAGATCCGCGAAGGGCGACGTCCCACTTTTCGATCTCAGTTACTATGGCACGAGGAGTGATCTTCGCGGGTACGCTGGCGGCACCTACCAGGACAAGTACCTGCTCGCCACTCAGCTCGAGTATCGGTGGCGGTTCTACAAGAAGTGGGGGCTCGTGGCTTTCGCGGGGACCGGCGGAGTGGCGGCTTCGCCCTCCGACTTGGACTGGGGGAACGGTCTCCCGAGCGCCGGCGTCGGGATCCGCTATATGGCGTCCGATGAGTACGACACCAACGTGGGCATCGACTACGCGGTCGGCATCGACGGCGGGGTCTTCTACTTCCGGATCGGTGAGGCGTTCTAGTCCGCGAAGCGTCCCAGCGTGCCCGATTCCACTTCACGGAGCAGCGGTCAGGGGGAGACGACTCATGCAGAGGATCATCGGTACGTCGCTCTTCTGTGCGTTCATGCTGCTGTCGCTCGTCGGCAGCGTCTGCGCGCAGCCGCCTTCGGGGGCGCTGTCCTCGCCCGAGGAGGCCTTCTCTGCGGAACCCCGGGCGGTAAGGGTGGCCTTCTACCTCATCGACATCAGCGAGATCAAAGACGCCAGCCAGACCATGACGGTCGATTTCCACGTGAGTCTCTCCTGGCACGACGAGGAACTCGTTGGCAGGTGGGACGGAATCCGGGAGGTTCCGAAGAGCGACGTGTGGTCGCCCGACATCCGAGTTGTGAACGGCGGCGGGCTCGTGACCATGAGGGCGGATGTCGTGACCGTGTACCCCGACGGGACTGCCGAGCACAGGCAGCGCTACGTGGGGCAGGTCTCGGTGCCCGTGCACCTTGCTGATTTTCCCGCCGACGAGCACGACCTCGGGATACACATCGTCGCGACGGGCGGGGACGAGCTCGAGTTCACCTTCGACCACGACCAATCAGGGATGAGCGACTCTGTCATCGTCCCCGGCTGGTCGCTCGCGGCCGGGAAGCTCAGCGAGCGGCGGTTCGTCGGTGGCCCGGTCGATCTCGCGGGTTTCGTGTTCGAGATCCACGTCACGCGAGAGGCCGGGTTCTACGTCTGGAAAGTGATCTTCCCGCTCGCGATGATAGTGCTCATGTCGTGGACCGTCTTCTGGATCGATCCGGCCCGCATAGAGGCGCAGGTCGCCGTGGGCGCGACGGCGATGCTCACGATGATCACCTACCGTTTCACGATCGCCAGTCTCGTCCCGCCCGTGTCGTATCAGACGCGGCTCGACAAGTTCACAGTCCTGTCGACCGCCATCATTCTCCTCGCTCTCATCGAGTCGATCGCCACGAGTCGTCTCGCGGGGTTCGGCAGGGAGCGCATCGCGCAGCGCATGGACCGGCACTCGCGCTGGGCCTTCCCCGTCGTGTATCTCCTGTCCACCGTTCTCATTTTCCGGCTGTGATGGACTCCCGGGACCTCGGAGGCGGGGGCGGAGGCGCGCGGATACTCCTGCGAACGTCCTCAGACCCCCAGAACGGCCATTTCCGCCTTGACTTCGGGCTCTCCGGAGGCGACAATCACCCCCAACGTACTGACCCATGGCGGCTTGGAGCCGAGCGGTCCCCGCCGCTCTCTCATTATGTCACCCGTATCAGGAGACCGAGATGCGAACCCCAAGGCTGTTCCCTGTTGCCGTCGCCCTCCTTCTGGTCGCCATGTGCTCGGGCTTGGCCAATGCTCAGGCCGATGAGCTCATGAAGGAGCAGTCGGACACAGGCTGGCAGTTCATGGTCACGCCGTATCTCTGGATGGTGAATCTGAAGGGCGAGGCGCAGATCGGCTGGAGGGAGTACAACGGCAACGTCGTGCCGATCACGGTTCCGATCGACATCGGCTTCAGCGACATCTGGGACAACCTGCAGTTCGCCGGGTCGCTCCACTTCGAGGCCAAGTATAACGACTGGGGCGGCATCTTCGACGTGACGTACATCCAGACCAAACAGGTGCAGCGTGACGTCGTGTACCCGAACGAGGGACCGGGCACGATGGACGTGAAGCTCGGACTCACCGTCGTCGACCTCTTGGGCACGTACCGCGTCCAGCAGACCGACGTCGGGTCGATCGACGTCCTGCTCGGCGCGCGCTACACCGACTGGAACCCCGAGCTTACCGCCGCCTATGGAGACACGACGGAGGCGCTCGACGCGGGCGGATCGTGGACCGATCCCATCGTCGGCGTGCGACTTCACACGGACCTGACGAACAAGTGGTACGGGTCGTTCCGGATTGAGATCGGCGGGTTCGGCATGGGTTCCGACTTCACGTGGGGTCTCCACCTCATCTCCGGGTACAGGCTGACGAAGATGATCGATCTCAATCTCGGCTACCGCACGATCGGCATCGACTGGCACAGCGAAGGCTCTGGCGTGGACGCCAAGACGCTCGATCTGACCGAGAGCGGCTTCCTGCTGGGTGTGGGATTCAGGTTCTAGGGTCGGACGGGAACGTTCGGCCGCACGCATGGAGCGACCGAAGACGAAGATCCCCAAGTTCCACGCGGCCTCTGGTCGCGAGAGGAGAGGAGATCCGGTATGCGAGCGCTGAAGGGTGTTGCCGTTCTCGGCCTGATCGCTGCCCTGGCAGTCGGCTGTTCGTCGATCCAGGCGAACTACGACTACGACCCGACCGCCGATTTCACGAAGTTCAAGACCTACGCGTGGATGGAGCGAGCGACCACCACTGGAACCGGTGGTGGTGAAGTGCGGCCGGGTGACATGACGGACAAGCGGATTAAGCTTGCGGTCAACACGCAGCTGGCGGAGAAGGGGCTCACGGAGGACACCCGGAACCCCGACCTCCTGCTTGCCTACTACGCCGGTATCGAGCAGAAGGTCGACGTCACCGACTGGGGCTACCGCTCCTACGGGGGCTGGTACGGGTACGGAAGCGGGTACGGCGGTTACTACGGGCGCGACGTCAGTGTCTACTACTACGACCAGGGCACGATCGTCATCGACATGGTCGACGTCGCCGACCAGGAGCTCGTCTGGCGCGGGGTCGTGACCGACTACGTGACCCAGTCCAACTCGCCGCAGCAGAAAGAGCAGAAGATCAACGAGGCGATCATGCTCATCCTGATGAACTACCCACCGCCTTTGCCGCAGTAGCAGTGGCGGAACCACTCGGATGTGCGCGTCCCATGTGGGGGCGGCATGCGGAAACGGAGGATGGATATGAAGTGGAAGGTATGGCTCGTGGTCGCGCTCGTGTTCCTCTGCTGCGCGATGCCCGCGTTGGCGCAGAGGCGCGGGTACAGCAGCGGCCCCGCTACCGTCAGCGCGAACGAGACGAAGTTCGAGATCACACCGCTCTACGGTTGGATGTGGGGCGGCACGATTCGGACGTACGAGGGAGACTTCGTCCTCGACGCGTCGGGCGGCTGGGGCGTCCTGGTCGACATCACGGTGAGACCCGGCGCTCAGGTCGAACTCAAGTACATCCGGCAGGACACCGAGCTGTACCGCAAGTCGGGGTTCGAACAGGAGACGCTGACCGAGGTTGCCGTCAGCTACTACCAGATCGGCGGGCTCTACGAGTTCCAGCACAAGGGGAACACCGACTTCTTCGGCACGGTGACCCTGGGAGCGACGCGGTTCGACCCCAAGGCCGCCAACGACGAATGGTTGTTCTCGTCGACCTTCGGCGTGGGGGCCAAGGTCTTCATGAGCGAGCGGATCGGTCTCAGACTCCAGGCGGACTGGTTGCTGAGCTTCGTCACGTCGTCGATGTGGTGCGGCTGGTACGGGTGTACCCTGAGCGGGCAGGCCATCTCTCAGGGGATGCTCTCCGCGGGACTCATCTTCGCGTTCTAGCGGGACGGGCCGCAGGACGGCGATTCGAGAAGCCAACTGACGGGCGCCCGGTCTCGACCGCGCGCCCGTTCTTTCATCAGTGCCGCGTGAACCTCGACAGGGGACGGCAGCGTGCGACTCACACTGGCTCTTCTCTCTGTGCTCCTCCTTCTCTCCACTCCGTTGTCCCTGATCGCGCAGGACGAGGATGGCTCTCAAGAGGATGGCTCCCAGACGGACTTCGAGGGGATGACCATCACCGAGATCACAATCTCGGGCAACGAGAAGACGAAGGAGAAGTACGTCAGGCGGGAGCTCGAGCTCGAGGTCGGGGAGCCTCTCGATCCCAAGATCCTCTCGGACGATGTCGGGCGCCTGACGAACATGGGTGTCTTCAGCTCCGTAGTGGTCGTCAAGAAGGAGCACGAGGGCGGTGTCGCGCTCGAGTACCGGGTGCGGGAGATGCCGGGCTTCATCCCCTTCGTCACCTTCGCTTACTCCGAGACCGACGGCTGGTCCATCGGCCCCGCGGTGTTCGCCGGGAACTTCTTGGGGCGTACCATCAAGCTGTCGGCTTCCGTGCTCTTCGGCGGGACGAACGTCTACTCCTTCGGGTTCAGGCATCCCTGGATCGCCGGCCAGCGCGTCTACCTTGACGCGTCCCTCAAGCACACGATCCGCGACAACGTCTACTACGACTTCCAGGAGACCGACGACGAGTTCACACCGTGGATCGGGGGCTACCTTGGGAAGAACGGTCGGATCGAGGGGATGGTCGGCTACTTCAGTGTGGGGAGCGACAAAGACGGGCGCACGCTCTCCGCCGACAACCGCGACGAGATGGTCCGAAGCGCCCTGAACGTCTTCTATGATTCGCGCGACGTCTACAGCGACCCTCACGTCGGCTGGCACTCCGGTATCGAGCTCATGGTGTCGAAGGGCATCATGGACACGCCGGCGGAGTACTGGACCGGCACCATCGATCTCAGGCGGTATCAGCCGTTGCTTTGGGGGAATCCGCTCGCAGTCGGCCTGCTCACCACTCTCCAGTCCGGAACTGTCGGCGTCGACATCCCCGAGTACATGCAGTACAACCTGGGCGGTGCGAACAGCATCCGCGGCTATACAGCGGATGGTCTCGGCATGAAGCTCTTCGGCAAGAACCAGCTCATCCTGACCGTGGAGCAGCGCTTCGACATCATCCCCCTCAAGGAAGTCAAGGTCTTCGGCTGGTCCTTGAACGCGGGACTTCAGGGGGCACTCTTCCTCGACAGCGGGATCGCGTGGAGCACCCCGGAGGAGTTCACGTGGGAACGTGAGACGACCGGTGTCGGCGTCGGACTGCGAGTGCTCTTCCCCTGGGTGGAGATGATCCGGCTGGACGTCGGCTTCAACCAGCAGTGGGAGAGCACGTTCAACCTCGGAT
>JALGVN010000105.1 GCA_025774645.1 bacterium | reverse complement strand
GTCGAGTACACGGACGAAGTCGGCGTTCGCTCCCTCAGGCATGAAGTCCCTGTGGTGACGGATCGCCTGTCCGACGTCGACCACCGGGAAGTCGTCCAGGTCGGCGACCTCCTGCACGACGTGAGGAACGCCGGTGTTGACCCTGTGGACGGGAACCTGTTCACCCTTGAGCTTGATCTCGACGTTGAGCATCAGCGCCCGAGGATCAGCCATCATGAGCCTGACGGACTCGTCGCCGACGATCTCAGCTTCGTGGAGCCCGGAGCGACTCTCGAAGGTCATCTTCCGCTCCGCGATGCCGAGACCGTTGGCGAACATAGCGACGCACCTGCCCCCGTTTCCGCACATGTCGGCTTCGCTCCCGTCTGCGTTGAAGTAGCGCATGCGGAAGTCCGCCCTGGTGCTCGGCACGACCAGGATGAGGCCGTCGGCCCCGACCGAGAGCCTGCGGCGGCAGAGCTGCTTGGCAAGCTCGCGAGCGTCTTCTCCGACCGTATTGTGGCGGTCGTCGATGACGATGAAGTCGTTCCCGGCGCCGGTCATCTTCGCGAAGTCGAGCGTCACGTGTCACCTCTCTGGAAGCGCGGTGCCGCTACGGCTGGGGGATCACGACGCGCACCTCTATCCCGCCCACGGAGTCTCCGAGCGCGGCGACGCGCGCCGCGTTCACGGCCACCCATCCTACCTCGGAACCCGTCGCGTACCGGCCGTCGCCGTTCGTGTCGACGAACGCCACCACGTCGTACGGGCTCCCGAGAGGGCGGACGTTGTCGACCCGGAACGTACCGTCGTCGCCCGAGACCGCCTCGTAGCCGCACCGCTGCAGCACCCCGAGTGAGTCGGGCTCGACCGGGCCCTCGCACACCCAGATTGTCGCCTCGTTGATCGGAGCACCGTCGAGCGTCACGGATCCCGTCACGGTGCCGCGGTCGACGGACTCGCCGGTGGAGAACGCAAAGACGAACGCCGTTCCCATGGCGACGTTGTGGTAGTCCTGCGCCGACTCTCCGATCCTGACAACGAGTGTGGTGGAGTCCGGATAGCCCTCCCTCGGCTCGGTCAGGATCGTGTTCCCGCTCCACCGGAAGTTCACGAGATCGACGTCGGGGGTGATCGTGAACGCCCGCGCGACCGCTTCCCGGTTCATGTCCTCGCTGAAGTCGATTCGTATGGGCGCCCGCAGGTCGACGCTCACGTCGCCGTTCTCCGGAAACGTCGAGACGACCTCCGGCGGCGCGCTGTCGGACGGCCCTCCGGTCGGAGGACCGACTCTCGCGCAGCCGAACGCGACCACGAGCGACGCGACGGCCGCCGCCGTCCGGACTCCCCGGGCGCTCGGGAACTTCCCGCGCTGTCGGACCGCTCGATCCCCCACTCAGCCTCCGATCAGGTCGACCATGATCGCCTTCTGCGCGTGCAGCCGGTTCTCGGCCTGATCGAACACCGCAGATTGCGGACCGTCCATGACGGCATCGGTGATCTCATCGTTCCTGTGCGCGGGCAGGCAGTGGAGCACGATCGCGTCGCCCTTCGCGTGAGAGAGAAGCTCGTCGTTCACCTGGAACGAGCGGAAACGCGCCTCGCGCTCCTTCGCTTCGTGTTCCTGTCCCATGCTCGTCCAGACGTCCGTGTAGATGACGTCGGCGCCCGCGACCGCTTCGATCGCGTCGTGCATGACACTGATCCTCGCTCCCTTCGCCCTCGCCGCCGAGAGAAGCGCGGAGTTGGGCTCGTAGTCCGACGGTCCGGCGATCCGGAGCTCGAACGACAGGTTCCCGGCCGCGTTCACCCAGGAGTTCGCGACGTTGTTCCCGTCGCCGACAAATGAGACGATCATCTCGTCGACGTTCTTCCCGCGCTCGATGCACGTGAGGATGTCGCCCATCACCTGGCACGGGTGCAGGAGATCGGTGAGCCCGTTGATGACGGGGATTCCGGCCGCGTCCGCGAGTTCCGTGACGTTCGAGTGAGCGAACGTGCGGATCATGATCCCGTGAACGTAGCGCTCGAGGACCTTCCCGATGTCGTGCGTCGACTCTCGCTGTCCCATCCTGATCTCGGCGTCGGTCACGTACATCGGGTGTCCCCCGAGTTCGGCGACGCCGACCTCGAAGCTCACCCGAGTCCTGAGCGACGGCTTGTGGAAGATCAGGGCGACCGTCTTCCCGAGCAGTGCGTCCGTCCCGGTCCTGTCGGTCTTGAGGCTGGCGGCGAGATCGAAGAGCTCGAGCATCTTCGTGCGGTCGATGTCGGCGATCGAGATGAAGTCGGTCATGCGTCCTCCGTCGGGTCGTCGGTCTGCGCGGTGGATCGCGCTGTGGCGCCGCGATCACGCCCGGGGGTGTGATTTGCGGTAGATCTTCTTCAGACGTTCGGTGGACACGTGCGTGTAGATCTGCGTGCTCGAGAGGCTCGCGTGGCCCAGCAGTTCCTGCACCGCGCGCAGGTCCGCTCCCGCGTTCAGCATGTGTGTGGCGAACGTGTGCCTCAGGACGTGCGGCGAGAGCTGGCGCGCCTCGGAGACCTGGCCGAGCCGACGCGAGACCATGCGCTGGACGGTCCGCCCCGAGAGCCGCTCTCCTCTCCCGTTCGTGAAAAGGGGCTCCCCGCGCCCGCGCGGGACGTCCTCGCGCGCAGCAAGGTAGCGCTCGATCGCCGCCACGGCCGCCCGCCCGACCGGAACCAAGCGCTCCTTCCCGCCCTTGCCCATGACCCTGACGAGACCGCTCGAGAGGTCGACCCGGCCCTTCGTGAGCCCGACGAGCTCCGAGAGGCGGAGCCCGGTGCTGTAGAGGAGCTCCAGGATGGCTCGGTCGCGAAGGTCCGCGGGCTTGTCCTCCGGCGGAGTGTCGAAGAGGAGATCGATCTCGCGACGCGTCAGGAACGAGGGGAGCCGCTTCTCGGGCCTCGGGGCCGAGAGGCCGGCGGTCGGGTTCGTCTCGAGTATCTTCCGTGAGACGAGGTACCGCGCGAACGACTTCACGGCAGCGAGCTTCCGCTGCACGGAACGCCGGGCGTACTTCGAGGCGGCGAGCGCGGCGACGAACCGCCGGACCGTCGCCGGTGTGAAGTGGCGCGACGTGGGCTTCTCGTCCCTCGCCATGTCGGTGAGGAACAGCTCGAACTGGCCCAGGTCTCTTCGGTATGCGGCGATCGTGTGTTCGGAGAGGTTCCTTCCCTCGAGATCTCCGAGGAAGGCGTCGATCAAGGGCGCGATCTGTCTCGGACGGCGGGTCCCGGAACGACCGGCCGACCGGCCCGAGGTGCGGGACCTGGTCTTCCGACGGACGCCGCCCGAGCTCTTCCGCCCGCGCAACGCCCCGGGTGTTCCCCTACGCTGCGTCATCCCCCGTAGTCTCCCTCTCCTCGATCTTCTCGCCGCACTCGAGACACACGAGTTCCTTGTCGGAAGACTTCCTCTTCTTCTCCACCATGAACCCAGCCTGGCACGCTGGACAGGTGATCGGCACCGGCTTGTCCCAGATGGCGTACTCGCAGTCGGGGTACGAGCTGCAGCCGAAGAATATCCTGCCCTTCTTCGTCCGGCGCTGCACCAGCGTTCCCTTGCACTTCTCCTCAGGGCACGCGACGCCGGTCGGGAGCGGAGACGTCCCCTTGCAGTCGGGATAGCGCGAGCAGCCGAGGAAGGTCCCGAATCGTCCGTGCTTGACGACCATCTGGGACCCGCACTCGCCGCACTTGACGTCGTAGGTCTCGGTCTCCTCGCCCTCCATCGGCATCGTGAACTTGCAGCCCGGGTACGCCGAGCACGCGAGGAACCGGCCGTTCCTGCCCCACTTCTCCACCATCACCGAGCCGCACTTCTCGCAGCGCTTCTCGGTCTCCTTGATGAGAGCCTGCTTGAGCTCGGGGATCTTCCCCTCGACCTCTTCGAGTCTCTTCCTGAACGGGTCGTAGAAGTCTCGCACGACGTTGACCCAGCCGTCCTCGCCCGACTCGACCTTGTCGAGCTCCGATTCCATCTGCGCGGTGAACTCGACGTTGAAGATGTCCTCGAACCCGTGCTTCAGAAGATCCCAGACCACGCACCCCAGATCGGTCGGAGCGAACTGGCGTTTCTCGAGGGCGACGTACTTCCGCCGCTTCAGCGTGTCGACGATCGCCGCGTACGTCGACGGCCGCCCGATCCCCTTCGCCTCGAGCTCCTTGATGAGCGTCGCCTCGGAGTAGCGCGCAGGGGGCTTCGTGAAGCGCTGGTTCGGCGTGATCGACGTGAGGCTCATCGGCTGGCCCTCGTCGAGGGCCGGGAGCTCCTTGTCGTCCTTCCAGACGGCAGTGTAGACGGCGGTCCATCCGGGGAACCGGACGACCGACCCGGACGCCTTGAACGCGTGTCCCTTCGCCTCGATGAACACGTTCGTGTTCTCGTAGACGGCCTGCTTCATCTGGGTCGCGACGAACCGGCGCCAGATGAGCTCGTACAGACGATACTGGTCGGTGGCGAGCTGGCCCTTCAGCGACTCCGGCGTCCGCGCGACCGAGGTCGGACGGATCGCTTCGTGCGCGTCCTGCGCGCCTTTCTTCGCCCTGTAGCGCCGCGGCTTCGCCTCGACGTAGTCCGCGCCGAACTTCTTCTTGATGTGGCCGCGGGCCTCGTCGATCGCCTCGCCGGCGACGCGCGTCGAGTCGGTCCGCATGTACGTGATGAGCCCCACGTTCTCGCCGCCGATCGGCAGGCCCTCGTAGAGCTGCTGGGCGAGCATCATCGTCCGCTTGGAGGAGAAGCGCAGGCGGTTCGCGGCGTCGCGCTGGAGCGTGCTCGTGATGAACGGCGGAAGCGGGTTCACCTTCCTCTCGCGCTTCTCGAGCTTCGAGACCGTGAACTTCTCGTCCCTGAGGAACTCGACGACCTCCCGCGCGCGGTCCCCTTCCTTGATCTTGGCCTTCTTGCCGTCGATCTTCTCCAGGCGCGCCTCGACGTCTTCCCCGTCGCCGGTCGTGAAGACCGCGTCGATCGTCCAGAACTCCTCGGGAACGAACGCATCGATCTCGGCCTCGCGCTCGCAGATGAGCCGCAGGGCGACCGACTGAACGCGTCCGGCTGAGAGCCCGTAGTAGATCGTCTTCCAGAGGACCGGACTCACCTGGTACCCGACGAGGCGGTCGAGGATGCGCCTCGCCTGCTGCGCGTCGACCTTCTTCTGGTCGATGTCCCCGGGGTGCTCCATCGCCGCCTTGATGGCGCGTTTCGTGATCTCGTTGAAGACGACCCTCCGGGTCTTCTCCTTCGGGAGCTTCAGCGTCTGCACGATGTGCCACGCGATCGCCTCGCCCTCGCGGTCGAAGTCGGACGCCAGGTAGACGATGTCCGCCTTCTTCGCGGCCTCGCGAAGCTCCTTCAGGACCTTTCCCTTCCCCCGGATCGTCACGTACGTCGGCTTGAAGTCGTCGTCGACGTCGATGGAGAGGCCCTTCTTCGGGAGATCGCGCACGTGCCCGACCGAGGCCTTCACCGTGAAGCCCTTTCCGAGGAACTTGTTGATCGTGGCGGCCTTCGCCTTCGACTCGACTATGACGAGTGACTTACCCATGATCCCCTCTGGCTCCGTGCGGCAGCCGCACGCTCACATCGCCGCTCTCTCCGCGGCCGCTACGCGTCCTTGCCGCAGCACTTCTTGTACTTCTTCCCGCTCCCGCACGGGCACGGGTCGTTGCGTCCGACCTTCTTGTCCCTTCGCACCGGCTCGGGCGCTGGGACGCCCTCGTCCCGGCGTTCCCGTCTCGGCGGACGACCGCGGCCTCCGCGTCCCCGGCCGCGCCCTCCGCGTCCACCGCCGCCGCCGCTGTCTCGGGCTCCTCCTCCGGTCGACGTCCCTCCCCCGAACTCGGGGGGCGGTGTCGCCGACGAGGCGCCGCCGGCACCTCCCGGCGCGGGAATGGCGCGCTGCGCCGCCTGCTGCGCGTCCGGGTGGTAGGCCTTCGCGGCCGAGACGCCCTGGGGCCGGCGCGCGGCCTCCTGCGTCTCCTCCGGCGCCGCGATCTGGGCGCGGAACAACAGCTGCGCCGATTCCTCCTGGATCGATTCGATCATGCCCATGAACAGCTCGAACGCCTCGGCCTTGTACTCGAGGAGCGGGTTCTTCTGGCCGTACGCTCTGAGCCCGATGCCCTCGCGCAGGCGGTCGAGCTCGTGGAGGTGGTCCCGCCAGTGCTTGTCGATGACCTGAAGGAGGACGAGCCGCTCGAGACGCCTCATGATCTCCGGCGTCAGCTGCTCCTCGCGCCGCTCGTAGGCGACCATCGCGGCCTTCTTGAGGTTCTCGACGAGGTCGTCCTGCTGGATGCCCCCGACGTCCACCTTCGAAAAGTCGATGTCGACGAGGAAGACCTTCCTCATCTCCTCCCTGAGTCCCTCGAAGTCCCACTTCTCCTGGATGTCGCCGGTGTCCGTTCGCGCGCGGACGGTGCGGTCGACGATGTCGTGGAAGATCTCGGCGATCTCCTCTCGAAGGTCCCCGCCTTTCAGGATGTTCACGCGCTGCGCGTAGATGACTTCGCGCTGCTGGTTCATGACGTCGTCGTACTCGAGGAGGTGCTTCCGGATGTCGAAGTTGTGCATCTCGACGCGCTTCTGCGCGCGCTCGATGGCCTTGGTCACCATCGGGTGCGCGATGACCTCGCCCTCCTGGATCCCGAGCGTGGTCATGACCTTCGCGATCCGCTCGGAGCCGAAGAGGCGCATGATGTCGTCCTCGAGCGAGATGAAGAACTGCGAGCCTCCCGGGTCGCCCTGCCTTCCGCTTCTTCCCCTGAGCTGTCGGTCGATCCGTCGAGACTCGTGCCGCTCGGTTCCGATGATCCGGAGGCCGCACGGCGTGTCCTCGAGACACTCTCGGGTGAGGTCCCGTTCGTTCTCGCAGTTGGCGCAGTCCTTGTCGACGCACTTGAGGCAGCACCTCTCGCAGCGGAGGACGCCCTCGCCGAGCTTGATGTCGGTGCCGCGGCCGGCCATGTTCGTCGCGATCGTGACCGCGCCCGCCTGCCCGGCGTTCCGAACGATCTCCGCCTCGCTCTGGTGGTGCTTCGCGTTCAGGACGGTGTGCGAGATCTTCTTCGACTTGAGCAGCCGGGAGATGATCTCGGAGACCTCGACGGTGACAGTGCCGACGAGGACCGGCTGCTTTCTCTCGTGAAGCCGCTCGATCTCCTCGAGGAGAGCGGCGAACTTCTCGCGACGGGTCTTGTAGATGAGGTCGTCGTAGTCGAGGCGCCGGATCGGCTCGTTCGTCGGGACGACGTGGACCGGGAGTTTGTAGATCTCGTGGAACTCGTTCTCCTCGGTCTCGGCCGTTCCGGTCATTCCCGCGAGCTTGTCGTACATGCGGAAGTAGTTCTGCAGTGTGATCGTCGCGAGCGTCTGCGTCTCCCGCTCGATCGTGACGCCCTCCTTCGCCTCGACGGCCTGGTGGAGGCCGTCCGACCAGCGGCGCCCGGCCATGAGGCGGCCGGTGAACTCGTCGACGATCATCACCTTCCCGTCCTGCACCACGTAGTCGACGTTCTTCTCGTAGACCGAGTAGGCACGGAGGAGAGCGGAGACGTTGTGGATCCTCTCGCTCGTCTTCGCGTAGTCGAGGTGGAGCTCGTTCTTGCGGCGCACCTTCTCGGCAGGCGCGATCGCCCCGTCGGCGTCGATGGCCGCGAGCTGCTCGGAGAGGTCCGGGAGGACGAGCAGGTCCCGTTCCTCGGGTGAGAGGAAGTCCCGGCCCTGATCCGTGAGCGCGGCGTTCCGCCCCCGCTCCTCCAACGCGAACAGGAGGTCCTCGTCGAGGTCGTTCAGCATCTTGTCGCGCTGCAGCTCCGCCTCGGTCCGCTGGACAGCGCGCTTGAGCGACGGGTCCTCGTAGAGCCGCAGCAGCCGCCGGTGCTTCGGCGCCCCGCGCGAGATCTGCACGAGCTTGACGAGCCCCTCGTACTTTGTGTCCTCCTGCTCGAGGAGCTTCTCTGCCTCGTCGATTATGCCGCTGATGATCTGCGTCTGCCTTCTCACGAGTTTCTCGACGGGCGCCTTCAGGCGATCGAACATGTGCGTCGAGTGCTCGACCGCGCCGGAGATGATGAGCGGCGTCCTGGCCTCGTCGATGAGCACGCTGTCGACTTCGTCGACGATCGCGTAGTGGTGTTCC
>JALGVN010000104.1 GCA_025774645.1 bacterium | reverse complement strand
GAGGACTCTGACGAGCGGGGGCTCTCGCCTCGCGTCTTCCGGGTGTCGATCCGGGACGGGGAGGGCTACCTCGGGTACGTCTCCTCGTACCTGAACGTCCCCGGGCTCTTCGGCTCCGTGAACTACCAGAGCGAGAACTACATCGGCGTCGACTGCGCGGACGTGCTGGTCGCCGCGCACGCGAGGATGCACGCGCTGCCGCTCGAGCGGAACTACAACGTCGCGGGTCTCGTCGACGAACTCAAGCACGTCGTGGAGTTCGACGTCGAGCGCGGGAGGCCGAGCGAGGCGCTCGAGTGGGGGACCGACATCCGTCCGGGCGATCTCATCGCGGTCAAGTACCGCGGCAGCTACGCGTACGGCCACATCGGGGCGCTCTACCGCGATTCGAACTGGAACGGGCAGCTCGACCGGTGGGACCTGGTGCTCCACGCGGGTCCCGCTCCGCTCCACTACTCGCCGCTCAAGTGGGGGGCGTTCGAAGGGCACGTCGTGGTGCTCAGGTTCGAGGGCAGTTCCTAAGGTCGCGGAACGGCCGTCGCGACGGCCGTCGGCAGGATCCGCGTGCCTCGCCGCCTGTCTCGGAGCGACGAAGCCCCCGAGGGGGCACGCCGGGGCCGGAATCAGAGCGGCGCGCATGGCCTGGGTGATTGACTCGGGCCGCACGGCGCGATAGAACGAGAGTGGACGCGGCGGACGCCGAGGCTCCCCGGGAACGGCGTCGAGCGGTCGGGCGGGATCGCCGGCCCGGGCTTCAGGAGCGCGGGAGGACCAGGTGCAGGCAGAGCGCGACAAGCTCCGCGACGACGGGACCCTGGCGGCGGCCGGAGCGGATTTCCTCCGGGCCTACCCGGGTTTCGAGGACACCCGCCTGATCGACGAGCTGCGTGCCGCCGAGTACAGCCGGGTGGACGAGCATCGCCACGTCTATCTCGACTACACAGGCGGAAGCCTGTATGCCGACAGCCAGCTCACGAAGCACACGGACCTTCTCTGCGAGGGCGTGTTCGGGAATCCGCACTCCTCGAATCCGACCTCCATGGCGGTGACCCTCCTCATCGATCGCACGCGGGAGCGCGTGCTCGAGTTCCTCCACGCGAGTCCCGACGAGTACGCCGCCATCTTCACGCCGAACGCAACCGGCGCTCTGAAGCTCGTGGGGGAGTCCTATCCGTTCAGACCCGGCGGCCGCTTTCTGCTGACGTTCGACAATCACAACTCCGTGAACGGGATTCGCGAGTTTGCGCGCGCTAGGAGCGCCGACGTGACGTACGTCCCCATCGTGCTTCCCGACACGCGGGTCGACGAGTCTGCTCTCACGAAGGAACTCGGACGCGTTCGTCCCGGGACCGACAACCTCTTCGCGTATCCGGCGCAGTCGAACTTCTCGGGCGTGCAGCACCCGCTCGAGTGGATCGGCCTGGCGCACGACGAGGGGTGGGACGTGCTCCTCGACGCCGCCGCGTTCGTTCCGACGAACCGCCTCGACCTCAGCCGCTGGAAACCCGACTACGTGGCGATCTCCTTCTACAAGATGTTCGGCTATCCCACCGGTGTCGGATGTCTCCTCGCCAGGAGGAGCGCGCTCACGAAACTCGAGCGCCCGTGGTTCGCAGGTGGGACGATCACGGTCGCGTCCGTGCAGGGCGACAGGCACTACCTGCACGACAACGAGGCGGCGTTCGAGGACGGCACCCTCAACTACCTTTCCCTGCCGGCGGTGGAGATCGGTCTGGATCACATGGCCGAGGTCGGGGCCGACACGATCCACGAGAGGGTGAGGTGCCTGACGGGCTGGCTCCTCTCGAACCTGACGGCCGTGCGGCACCGGAACGGCGAACCGGTGGTGCGCATCTACGGCCCCCTCGACACGAAGTCGCGCGGCGGGACGGTGACGATGAACTTCTACGACCCGGAGGGCCGCTTCTTCGACCACCTCCTGATCGAGGGGGAGGCCGCCGCGGTCGGCATCTCGCTCCGGACGGGGTGCTTCTGCAACCCCGGAGGCGGGGAGATCGCTCTCGGGTTCTCCCGCCCGGAGCTTGTTGCCTGTTTCTCGAGGCCGGACGAGCGGCTGACGCTCGACGACCTCCGTCTCTGCATCGACGGCAAGAGCTCGGGCGCGGTGCGCGTCTCCGTCGGGCTCGTGAGCAACTTCGCCGACGTGTACCGTTTCGTCGAGTTCGTGCGCGGGTTCGTCGACAGGCGAGTGGGGTCGTAGGAACGCGCCGCGGGTTCGGATCACGGACGTAAGGAAGCCGCGGGCACAGACCCGCGGCCTCCTTGTCCAGCGTTCGCGGTGCGAGCGATACGCGGAAACACTTCTTCGTGAACTGCCTTCCGGCTAGTCCTTACTGGGACGCTCGTTCGACAGAGACGGCTCGTACCCCGGGATGTCCTTCCGGATGGCGCGCCCGGTGAAGTAGGAGATGATCCTCGGCAGAAGCTCGTCCATGTCGGGCTTCCCGTAGATGTAGTCGAACTGGTGCTCGAGCGGCTGGCCGGACATGACGACCCAGCCTCCGCCCAGGCTGTACTCCACGAGCGTCGGATTCCAGCTCTCGTCCCTGCAGTAGACGGTCGCGCCGTCCGGCAGGTTCGTGAAGCTCTCGTGGCTCGCGTAGTTGTGGTCGAGCGTCTCCGGGAGCCCCGCGACGAGCGGGAGCACCGGGTCGTCGACGTAGTTCAGCCAGTCGTAGTCGAAGATCAGACCGACGTCGCCCGGCAGGACGACGCCCGCGTCGGCCATCGACCCCAGGTTCCAGCCCTGGTCGCACGCCTCCCACAGAAGCGACCCGCCCATGTAGACGAAGTTGTTGAAGCGGATCTGGTTCGCGGCGTAGCTGTCGTAGAAGCCCTGCGGCTGGTCGTTCACGATGATGACGAGGTCCTCGCCGGGCACGAGCTCGGCCCAGGACATCGACGTCGAGCTCAGGATCTCGTACGTGTCGGGACCGGTACCCTCGATGAACCCGAGTCCCTCGAGCACCTGGACGGTCGCGGTGCTGTACCACGGGTACATGTCGAGGAAGAGCTTCACGTGGTTCGCGGAACCGGCGCCGCCGCCGACGTTCACGTTGTGCGTGACCGTGCCGATCAGACCGTCGGTGTCCTTCGCCTGCATCGTCACCGTGTAGGCGCCGCCCTGGACGTAGGTGTGCGTCCTCTGCTGGCTGCCTGACCAGCCGGCGTCCCACACGCCGTCGCTGTTCCAGTCCCAGCGGAAGACGAGGCTGCCGAGCGGGTCCTGATCGTCGATCGTCAGAGTCGTGTCGAACTCGAACTCGGTTCCGACGACGCCGGCCGGCGGAGCGATCGTGAACTCCGCGTCCGGCGCGAGGAAGTTGTTCATCTGGGTGATGACGCCGGACTCCTGCGTGACCTCGTAGCAGAGGTCCTCGTCGGTGTGGACCCAATCCCACCAGAACGGGCCCTCGTCGGTCGTGAGCGACAGGAGATCGAGCGCGAAACAGACGTCGCCCGAGATCGAGCCCGCCGCCTCCAGGTAGTCCTCGGAGGCGCCCGGCGCCGAGCCGTCCCACATCCAGTCGGCCCAGTCGTCGGACTGCTGCGCCATCATGTGCCAGAACGTCGTGACGAACCGCTCGGGCTCGCCCTGCCAGAGGGCCTGCGAGAGGTCGTTCCCCCAGGCCGAGGGGATGTCGACGTAGGTGCCGAGCTCGGACCACGTCGGCTGACAGCGGTAGCCCGTGATGAGCTCGGTGAGGTGCACGGCCGACTGCCCGGTGTTCAGGGCGGTGGCCCTGCCGACCGCGTCGGACCACTGGTCGATCTTGGAGAAGTCGTCGCCCTTGTTCATGCACACGTAGTACGACCCGTCGCCGAGCGCGTAGGACGTGCTCTCCTCGGTCGGAGTAACGGCCGGGGGCCATGCCCACGCGTAGTTCGGCGAACCGTCCGTGGCGACGGTGCAGACGTCGAGCGGCGTCCACGTCTCGTCGTGCACCCACGCGGCGAACCAGATCTGCCGCGGGTTCACGAACGTGATGTTCTCGCCGGAGGCGTCCTCGATGTACGGGGGGGCGAGCCGGTCGCGGCCGCCGGAGCCCAGGGTCTGCATCGCGTTGCGCGCGATCTGGACTACCTGCTGGTAGACGACGGGGTTCGTGTCGTAGTCGAGCGCGGTCTCGGCGTCGGTCTCCCACGCCGCGACGAGCGCCGCTTCGAGGGTGCTCCACGACGCGTCGAGCTGGACCTGCTGGATGTAGTTCTGGCGGTCGCTGTCGGTGCTCCACACCAGGTGGGGGAGGGACATCGTGAGGGCGAGCGCGGTCGAGTTCGTGTTCGCCGTGACGCTCCTGGCGCCCGGATCGTAGAGGCCGATCACGACCGGGTTGCCGGTCGCCTTCGAGGTGAAGATGAGCCACTGGTAGGTGTCGGAGTCGATCACGTCGACCGTGTACGCGCCGTTGGAACCGACGTCGGACCAGCCGGCGAACGTGATGACCCTGAGGTCCCCGGCGTCGAGGGTCGAGCCGGCCACGACGTCGACCGTCCCGGACACCGTCGTCGTCGGGAGCGCGTCGCTTCCGCCGCCTCCGCCGCCGTCGGTCGGGCCGGTTGAGGACGAGCAGGACGCGAGCACGAGCGCTACGGCCGCAAGGGCCACCAACAGAGTAGAGAGACGCCTCATCGAAGCCTCCTTGTCGGGTCTCTGGTTCCGCCTACACGTGTCTTCCTGATTGCCTCGGTGCGTTCGAACTCATCCCGAGGATGCAGGAATCATGCCCGTGTCAAGGAGTGCTCCGGGACGTCGCGGCGAGCGCCCGCCGCACTGGGCGGACGTGGGGATTCGGGCGCGTGGGGCTCCGGGAGGGGGCTTTCGGAGGATGAAGCGAATCGGGGGCGACCGAGATCGGCGGCCCCCGAATGTTACAGAACCCGCTGGGAGCTCGGTCCGGCACCCGCTGATGGGAGGCCCGGTTCGGTGAACCGGGTGCGGGCGCCGGGACCAATGCTCCCACAAAGACGAACGCTGCCGCAGAGTGGGCAGCGCTCATCCCAGGCGTCTATCCTGAAGTGTGGGTGTCTCCTGCCTCTAGTTCGGTGAAGTCACCCCGTTCGTGCTCCCTTCGAGCTGGAAGACCACCCTCTCGCCCCGGGAAGTACTTCCTGATCTCCGGGGCCTGTCGAGGAACCGCACTCCTCGCTCAGGTAGACAACATCTTCGACGCCGCTGCCTTCGGTGTATTCAGAGTCGGTCCGGACTTTCTTCCCGACGTCGGGACGGGCACGTCCGACGCGAGAATCGGCCGCGTCGAGATCTCCTCCAGAGGCTCCGTCGAGCTCCGCTCCATGTTGAGCGGGCAACGGTACTGCTGAGCCCTGCGCCGTACCCGAGGAGCTTCCGGCAGGAGATCTCGATTCGGACCGTGCCGCGCTTCGTGGCCCTTCACACTGTTAGAGCGAATCCAGCGGGCGGAAGTTGACTGGAGATTCGCTCGCGTGCGTCGCACCCCCCGGCGCTCTGGCCCGCATGACTGAACGGCCACGCGTCCGCGCCGGGGAGTGTGCGGGGCCGGGTCGCGCTCGGAGAGAGGGTCGCCTGAGCCTGTGTCCGGTCCTTCTCGCACGCGACTCCCGGAGGAACGCTGCGACGCGGGCGTGTTTCGGCCTCGCTGGGCCGTGAGGCCAGGTTCTTGCTTGACACTGACGACATTTGGCGTTAGAATGACGACAGATGTCGTCAGTGCCGGGAACACGACAGGGAGAACGGACATGCAGCTGTCGAACATGATCAGTATCCTCGGTGGCCGGAGGATAATCAGAGGCCGCGTCGATACACGGATGGACCTGGTCAACCTCGCTCAGTCAGGGGTGCCGAAGGAGTCGCTCGTTCGCCTGGCCGCGTATCTTCGGCTGAGTCTAGGAGAGATCTCAGCGCTCCTTCCAGTCACCGAGAGGACGGTGCAGCGCTACGCCGCCTCGAAGCGGTTCAAGCGTGGCGTGTCAGAGCACATCCTCCAGATCGCGGAGGTCGCCGCAAGAGGAACAGAGGTCTTCGGCGAGCAGGAGAGGTTCCTCGCCTGGGTGTCCCGTCCCAGCACCGCCTTGGGAGGGCGGACGCCACTGGAACTGCTCAGCTCCCGCTTCGGAGCCGAGATGGTGCTCGACGAACTCGGGCGGATAGAACATGGGGTGATTGCCTGATGCGTGTGTACCGGATCGCGAAGGCCCCGTACGTCTCCGATCTGACAGGGTGGGGCGCGAGTGTGGGGGGAGGGAGATGGAACGAGAAGGGCGTCGCGATGGTGTACACTGCCGAGAGCCGCTCCCTGGCCGCATTGGAGACGCTGGCTCATTTTGAAATGGCGCACGAACCGCTGGCTCTGAGCATGGCGGTGATGGAGATCCCCGACGAGATCGCGCCCGAGGAGATCACCACCACGATGCTGCCTCGTGGGTGGCAGACGTGGCCTTCTCCTTCCAGGCTCGCGGATCTCGGTTCGATCTGGGTCAGGAGTGGAAGCGGCCTCATGCTCCGAGTGCCCTCGGAGCTCGAGCCCGACGAGCACAACATCCTGCTCAACCCCTCACATCCCGACATGGAGCGTGTTACCCTCGTTGAGACCGCTCCCTACTCCTTCGACGTGCGGCTGCTTCCGGAATCGAAGAAGACCGCTCGATAGGAGTTCACACTCGCGGCCGCGAGTCCCGGGCGGCGGAGAGTCGGAGGCTCCCGGGGCTTTTCTCGCTGGGCCGGCGACCGTCTCGACGTGCCGGCATCAGAACGGAGTGTCGCGGGCACGTGTCCCTCGACAGGTAACCGGCGTTTCTGTCGGCGTGGAGGTTCCACTGTGAAGGCGGTCGGGCTCCTCTCCGGAGGACTGGACAGCACGCTCGCACTCAAGCTCGTGCTCGAGCAGGGCATCGAGGTGGTCGCCTTCAACATGGTGACCGCCTTCTGCAACTGCACGCCCAAGGACGCCTCCTGCTCGGCCGCGCGGTCGGCCGTCCGCCGGCTCGGTATCGACCTCAAGGTCGTGAACTCGACCGAGGAGTACCTTCCCATCGTCGAGAACCCGAAGCACGGCCACGGCAGCGGCATGAACCCGTGCCTCGACTGCCGGATCCTCATGTTCGGGAAGGCGAAGGAGTACATGGAGGAGATCGGGGCCTCGTTCATCGTGACGGGGGAGGTCCTGGGGCAGCGGCCCATGTCCCAGCGGCGGGACACCATGCGGCTCATCGAGAGGGAGTCGGGGCTCGAGGGGTACATCGTGCGCCCCCTGTGCGCGGGCGTGATGAAGCCGACCGTCCCGGAGACGGAGGGCTGGATCGACCGCGAGAAGCTCCTTTCCATCACCGGACGAGGTCGAAAGGAACAGATCTCCCTCGCGGACGAGCTCGAGGTCTACGACTACCCGTGCCCCGCCGGAGGGTGCCTTCTCACCGACAAGGTCTTCGCGGAGCGCGTTCGCGACCTCATCAAGCACGTGGGCGGGCTCGAGGTGGAAGACGTCCGGCTCCTCAAGGTCGGGCGCCACTTCCGTCTGAGCCCGAAGGCGAAGGCCGCCGTCGGAAGGACCGAGGCCGAGAACGCCCTCCTCGAGCAGAGGATCGCGCCCGGCGACCGGGTGCTCCTGCTCGCCGACATCCAGGGACCGCTCGTGGTCGTGCGGGGGGAGGCGGGAACTACCGAGCTCGAGCTTGCGGCGTCGATCGCGGTCCGCTACAGCAAGGCTCGCACGCAGCCGCGTGCGGGGGTCGTCTGCCTGGACGGAGAGGCGAGAACGCTGCAGGAGTTCGTCGTCGCACCCGCGGGCCAAGATGCGATCGTCAGGATGAGGATCGGCGGGGTGACGTAGGCGGGCGGGCGGCGCGAGACAAGAAGAACGGGCCGCCCCGGAGACGGAGCGGCCCGCTGACATTCACACAAGGGCGAGGCTACATGCCTTCCATCATCTCGCCGCCCTCTTCCTCCATGGCCTGGGCATTCTTCTTCATCTCCCGCATTTTCTCCATGTACTCCTCGGGAGCGGCCTCGAACTTCTCCTTGCAGGAATCGCTGCAGAAGTAGAACGTGTGTCCCTGGTACTCGGCGGTCGCCGCGCCTTCCTTGTCGATGACCATCCCGCACGTGACGTCGAAGGCCTTGTCCTCGGGCAGATCGCCCATCATGCCGGCGTCCGGCA
>JALGVN010000103.1 GCA_025774645.1 bacterium | reverse complement strand
GACGACCGGCTCACGTTTCGTGTTACGACGACGGACGTCGCACGGGGTGAGGTGTGGCGGTTCGCCTACCGCGGCTTCGGGTATGCGTGGGCGAGGACGATGGACGGGGATCGCGAGGGAGTCCCCGTGATCCTGACGGCGGCGGCAGTCGGCGTGAAGGACCGGTACTGGTGGGCCTACTTCGGGTTCGGCTACGCCTGGGTGGAGAGGATGGAGGGCTTCGTCGGCGGGAACCCGATTACCCTGACTATGACTGACAGGGGCGAGGAGCGGGAGTGGGGCTTTCCGTACCTCGGGTACGGATACGCCTGGACGAAGGAGATGGCGGGAAATTGCGGAAGCGAACTCCGCGCCGCGCTCAAGGTGACCGACGTCGGCAGGCAGAAGCGGTGGTCGTTCCCGTACCAGGGCTACGGTCAGGCGTGGGCGAACGCGGCCGTGCTCACGCTCACAGCGAGATGACCGGCTCGCCGCGCTGACCTACCGCCGGGGCGACCACTCGGCGACGAGCACCACAAACAAGATGTTCTTCATTCCGTCTGCCCTCCGTCTGGTTCCCACATTCGCGACGCGTGGTGGCAACGGAGTCGTCGTGCCGCCACGCGCGGTCGCGGCCGACCCTGTCTCCGGCGTCGACTTCCGGCCGGAAGTGTGATAACTAGTTGATGGTGGTGTGATTGTGGCGGTCGGCATGCCGGTATTCGGGAACCCACTTACACAGGGAGCCACATGGACACTCCGAGACGGTCGTGGGCGAAGTCGATTACCTGGCGCATCCTGGGGATCGTGCTCCTGGGACTCATCACCTACGCGATCACGAAGGACTGGAAGGAAATGGCCGTCATCACGGTCGTCTTCCACGGCATCCGCGTGGTCCTCTACTACGTGCACGAGCGGGTCTGGCTGCGGATCGACTGGGGAAGGGTGAAGCACCCGCTCGCGAGCCTTCCAGTGGACCGGGAGCTGACGCCGGAGGACATGGAGACGGTGAAGGACCAGCTCAGATCGCTGGGTTACATCGACTGAGTTGAGGGGCCGGAGCGGCGGCCTCGGCGTCGGGATCGAAGGAGATCTACGGTGCACGTCAAGATCAGCTACTGCGTTCCCTGAGGGTTCGAGGAGCGCGCCGTCCGTGTGGCGGCGGTCATCGAGCAGAAGACCGGCATCAAGGCTGAGCTCGTCGAGGGGGCGCACGGGTCGTTCGACGTCGCCGTCGACGGGGAGATCGTGTACTCGAGGGCGAAGACCGGCGGGCTTCCGAGCTCTAAGGAGGTCGTGGCTCTCGTGCGAGCGAGGGAAGGGTAGGCGCGGAGGGACGAACGCGATGACCCATGAATCGAACGCCCCGCTCAGGCTCTATCGCGAGCTGGCCGCGTGGTGGCCCATTCTGTCGGACCCCGCGGACTACGCCGACGAGGCGGAGTTCGCACGCAAGCTCTTCACCGAGTCCTGCACTGCTCCCGCGCGCACCATTCTCGAACTCGGCAGCGGCGGCGGGAACAACGCGTCCCACCTGAAGAAGCAGTTCGACATGACCCTCACGGACCTCTCTCCGGAAATGCTCGAGGTGAGCCGCTCGCTCAACCCCGAGTGCGAGCACGTGCAGGGCGACATGCTGGCGCTCCGGCTCGACAGGTTGTTCGACGGCGTCTTCGTACACGACGCCGTCGGCTACATGACGACGGAGGACGATCTCGGGAGCGCGATCGTGACCGCGCACGTGCACTGCCGCCCGGGCGGCGCCGCGATCTTCATGCCGGACAACGTGCGAGAGACGTTCCGGTCCGACACCCGCCACGGCGGACGCGACGACGGCGACCGAGCACTCCGCTACATCGAGTGGAGCTGGGACCCCGACCCCGACGACACCACCTACATCTCGGACATGGTCTACTTGCTCCGGGAAGGGGACGGCCAGACGCGGATCGAGCACGACCGGCACGTCTGCGGGCTCTTTCCACGGGAGACCTGGCTGAAGTTGCTCCGGTCTGCCGGGTTCGAGCCGCGAATCGTCATCGACCAGTACGAACGCGAGGTGTTCGTGGGGAAGAGGGTGGGCGAGGCGGACGGATAGCATCGGAGGAGTGATGGCGCAGGAGCCGCGGCTGACGCTGAGCATCGCTCACGCTGCCGCTGCCCGTCTGGCCGCCGGGCGTCCGAACGCGAAGTTCAGCGACGGCTACCCGGCGTACGTTCGCGAGATCGACGACAACCTGATCCCGGGGGTCACACGGCACGACTTCGCCGACGACCTCCTGGGAGGCGAGGGTGTCGAGTTCGCGGAGATCGGCGGACGGCCGCCGCGGTTCTGCGCCGCGCACTCGTCGGCCGCCATCGCCGTCAATACGTTCGCACGGTTCCGGCGTCTCCCGGAGAGGCTCTCGTTCGCCGGTCACTCCGGGTTCACACTCGCCAGGTTCGGGAAGCGCCTGAGCACAGGGCTGACCGGCACTCCGCCGCCGCTCGCGTTCTACGCGGCGGGATCATCCGGCATCGTTGCGGTCGAAGGGGTCTTCACGGAGCCGCTCGTGCAGAAGTTCGCGAGCTTCACGCTCGACTACGACCGGGCGATGGCCGAGATCGATGACCCCCCGTGGAACGAGATCTACTCGTCGCTGCAGCGTGATCCGAAGAGATTCAGGCGACTCGACGCCGCGCAGCTCGTGATGCACTACCTGGGGCTCAAGTACAGCCTCCAGGACGAGCCGGCACCGAAGACGCTCGTCTACCTGTACTGGGAGCCCGTGAATGCTGAGGACGTGCCCGAGTTCCGGGAGCACCGGTACGAGGTGCTGACGTTCTCGGTCGCCGTCTCGGGGAGCGAGGTTCCCTTCGTCAGCATGAGCTACCCGGAGCTGTGGGAACGGTGGGAGGAAGAGGCGAGCTGGGTAGGGGCGAGCGAGCACGTCGAGAGACTCAGAAGACGATACCTGTTCGCACTGTGACCGTCCAGGTCGCCGCGCGGACTCGGAGCGGGACGCCAGAGGCGCGTCGCTGATGCGGCCGCCGCGAGGAGGAACCACGATGATGCGACGGCTTATCGTGCCGGCGATCGTTCTCTGTTTGCTCGCCGGCTGCCAGCAGGTCGCGGTCGAGGCTCCCGGACCTCTGGAAGGATCCTGGAGGATCTCGGAGATCAGGATCGTCTCGAAGCGCGGGGAGTACATCGATTCGGAGCCGCAGCCGGGGCTCTTCATCTTCCATGAAGAGCACTACAGCATGGTCTGGATGCCGTTCGGTGAGCCGCTCGCGGACTTCGCGGAGATCTGGAAGCCGAGTGACGAGGAGAAGCTCACAAGCTGGAATTCGATCGTCGTGAACGCCGGCACCTACACGTACACGGAGTCCACCGTGACGACGGTTCCGCTCGTCGCGAAGACGCCGGAGTTCGCCGGCGGCTACGCGGTCTACGACTACCGCGTGGTGGCGGACACACTCTGGATGGAGATGACCGACTGCATGTCCTCAGGCGACGTGCAGGACCCGGGGATCGGCGCCTACACGATGCCGCTCAGACTTACGCGGGTGGAGTGAGGGAGAGGCTCTTGAGTAGTGACTATCTCTACAGGGTTCGGCCAACGAGGCCCGCCCTCCTGGCCGAGGGGGCGACCGCGGACGAGGATCGCTTGATCGCTCAGCACTTCGAGTACCTGAAGGAGCTCACACGCGCGCGGGTCGTCCTTCTGGCCGGCCGGACGCTCAACAAGGACGACACGGGGTTCGGCATTGTGATCTTCCGGGCCGAGACCGAGAGCGAGGCGCGGGGCGTCATGGAGAACGACCCGGCCGTCAAGGCGGGCGTCTTCCGGGCGGAGCTCTTCCCGTACGGTGTGGCGCTCATCGGCGACGAGCTCTGCGACCGGGCTCGAGGGTAGCGCGATCGCGGTACATGGCGCGGGCGGGTTGCACGCAAGGAGGCTGTAATGGCACAGCGGCAGACACCGACGTTCCTCATGTGGCTCTACTTCGTGCTCGCGATCGGATCGCCGATGACCGCAGGGATCTACCTCGGGAAGATCGCGGCCGGCGCGGGCGGCGGGACCATGGACGTCCTGCGGGTCGTGGTGTTCGCACTGCTCGGGGTTCTATGGGCGTTCATGTACGGGGAAGCCCGGAAGCAGACAGGCTCGCGTGCCTGAGCCCGGTGCGGGCGGTCCGCGCCGGAGCCGCGGGGGGGCAGGGCACTTGGGGAGCACCAGGAAGAAGCGAGTCCGTCTCGTCCACTGGAATGAGCTCGAGGGGAAGAAACGCGCTGCGGTGCTCCGGGCGGCGGGCTACGCCGTCGATCGCTCGCCGGTCGACCGGGACGCGCTCAAAGCGCTGGCAGGGCGCCCGCCCGACGCGGTCGTGATCGACCTCACCCGGGCGCCTTCCCAGGGTCGCGACCTGGGCATCTTCCTCAGGAAACAGAAGTCGACGCGGGCCATCCCGCTCGTGTTCGTCGGTGGAGAGCCGGGGAAGGTCGAGCGCGTCCGGGAGCTCCTGCCGGACGCCACGTTCACGACGTGGGCGCGCGTCGGCGGATCGCTCCGGAAGGCCGTGGCCGCAAGACCGGCGGCCCTCGTGGTGCCGGCTTCGACCTTCGACGCCTACGCCGGGATCGCGCTCGTTGGAGCGCCCGACGGTTTCGAGAATACCCTCGGCACGCTTCCTGAAGACGCGATGGTCCGCCGGGGCGCACGCGGGCGGCCTGACCTCGCGATCTGGTTCGTGAGGTCGCGGAAGGAACTCGACGGACGCATCGAGCGGATGAAGGCGTTCGAGTGGCGCGGCGCGCTCTGGATCGTGTGGCCGAAGAAGACCTCGGGCGTCGCGAGCGATCTCTCGCAGAAGATCGTGAGAGAGACGGGGCTCGCCGCCGGAATCGTGGACTACAAGGTCTGCTCAGTCGACGGGACGTGGTCGGGGCTCAAGTTCGCAAGACGCAGGCCCGCGGGACACAGGTCCGCGAAACGCAAGTCGGGGTGAGACCGGGGCACAGACGGGGCGATCAGCGCAGCCTATGGTGTCGGCGCCCGACGAACACGGGGGTTCACGTGGGAAGACAGCAGACTCCTGACAGCCTGTGGCGGATCGAGTTCGCGAAGGAAGTCATCGGGCCGTATGTCGAGCAGCCCGGCGTCAAGATGATCGTGCTCTCCGGCTCCCCGCCGAAGGGACTCTCGGACCAGTACTCCGATCTGGACCTCATCGTCTTCTGGAACACGATCGACGGAGACTGGCTCGAGGCGGAGCCGCTCTCCGGCATCGACTGCGACAGGAGGTACTTCCGGAAGACGGGCGAGGCGGACCTCTATCTCGAGGGGTACTACTTCGGCAACCTCAAGGTCGACTTCGGGCACACGACGCTCGCGGACTGGAAGGACACCATCGACGGCGTGCTCGAGCGCCATGAGTTCGAATCGGACGCGTTCGACGCGATCGCGGGGTTCAGGACGTCGCTTCCGCTCCAGGGAGAGGAGCTCGCGCTCGAGTTCAAGAAACGGCTCGAGGAGTATCCAGACGAGCTCCGGAGCAAGGTCGTCGGGCAGCACATGAGGATGTTCGTTCCAGGCTACCTCCTGAACCAGGCGCTCAAGCGCGGCGACGTGCTCGCGTACTACGACGGGCTCTGTTTGATGTTCAAGAACATTCTGAACATCCTCGCGGGACTGAACCGGGTCTACATGTCGACCGGCGAGCCCCGGTGGATCGAGCACTACCTCGGACAGATGCCGATCCGTCCGGAGAACGCCTGGGCACGGATCCGGACGGCGCTCGAGGGCGACGGAGAGACGGCCGTCGGCATCCTCGAGGAGCTCACGGAGGAGGTCCTGGGTCTCGTCGAGACCCACATGCCGGAGGTCGCGGAGAGGGTGGCGCGCATCCGCGCCATGCGCCCGCGGATGGCTGTCGAGGGTACTCCGGAGAGGCCGGAGATCCGGGGGAGGACCGAGCCCTGATGGGCGTGGACGGACTCAAGATCGCGAGGCTCGCGAGTGTCTGCGACACGCCGTGATCGGCGAGATCGAGGACTTCATCGTCGAGGGGAACTCGGAGGTCCTCATGCGGAAGTCTGTGGGCACGCTGTCGGGGCTCCGCCCGGTCGGCGAGGGCGGCGGCTCGAACGCGTAGCTCGAGCGTGGAGTTCGAACACACTGGAGGGACGGTGCTTCCGAAAGAACAGAGCAGGACCTACGCGGCGTTCTCACGCGCAGTTCGGGAGAACGCGGAGCTCGATCCCAAGGCGACTGCGATGGTGCACCTGGCGACCGCCATGGCGGTCGGGTGCTCCCCTTGAACTGAACATTACCTTGGCGTCGCCAGGGACCAGGGGATGACGGACGATGAGATCGGCGCGGTCGAGGCGATCGTGATGTCCGTGTCGGCGTGCCGCATCCGTTCGCAGTTCGCGGAGGTCGTCGAGAGAGCCGGCAAGTAGCGGGGCGGCCTGCCGCGGCAACAAGTGGCACCGAGAGGGGAAGCGACCGTGTCGACCGCGGGATCCGAGCATTACGAGATCATAGGCGCCCCGTTCGAGCTCGGGTCGTGGAAGGCAGGCTGCGGCGAGGCGCCGCGCGTCCTTCGGGAACGCCGACTCGAGAAGCGTCTGTCGTCCCTGGGCGAACGCCTCGGGTTCTCCGTCACGGACGGCGGCGACGTCGAGACGCCTCCCGCGGGCGATCCCGACGCGCGACCGAAGCACCTGGCGGAGACGGTGTCGTTCAGCGAAGCGCTGATGGCGCGGCTCGGCGAGTGCTACGGGATGGGACGCTTCCCGGTCGTGGTGGGCGGCGACCACACGGTCTCGATCGCGACGGTCTCCGCTGCGGCGCGGCGCCTTCGGGAGACACACGGAGACGACGCGAGGCTTGGACTCGTCTGGGTCGACGCTCACCCGGACATCGAGACACCTCAGCGAAACCCCGACACCGACCTGCATGCGACCCCGGTCGCGCACCTCCTGGGACGCGGATGCGAAGAGCTCGCTGGGTTGGGTGGCTTCGCCCCGAAGATCCGGCCCGACGACGTCGCGTTCATCGGCCTCCGTGACGTGGTGACGGAGGAGCGCGAGGCGATCCGCGAGCTCGACATGATGGCGTTCGGCTTCACCGACGTCGAGAGGCTCGGCGTCGTCGAGGTGTGCGAGCGCGCCTTCGCACGCGCGACGGAGGGGACGGCGGGGTTCGTGCTCTCGTTCGACATCGACGTGGTCGATCCGAGCGAGGCGCCGGCCGTGCAGTACCCCGAACCCGGGGGGCTTACGTTCCGCGAGGCGGCCGTGGTCATGCAGCACGCAGCGACGTTCGCGAGCCTCGTGTCGATCGAGATGCTCGAGGTGGACCCGGGTCTCGAAACCGGTACCCGAACGGCCGACATCGCAGTGTCGCTCATCTGGAGCGCGCTCGGTGGCACCACGCTCTGATGGCAGTTCTCCTGGTGCTGTACCGATAACGGGAGGGACATGGGGACGCCGCGGTTCATCAGCGAGCAGATCGAGGTCACTCTCGGCGAGCAGCCCGCTCTCGAGAAGAAGCCGGTGTGCCCAGCGGGGTTTCGCTGGCGGGGCGAGACGTTCGCGATCATCGAGCTCCTGAAGGAGTGGCACGACTACTCGCGGCGCGGCCGGATGGCGCACAACATGAAGACCGCCCACACCGAGGCGGCGGAGCGGCACGGCTCGTGGGGCGTCGGCAGGCACTACTACCGCGTGCGGACGGAACGGGAGCGTGTGTTCGAGCTCTACTACGACCGCTCGCCGAGGAACGTGACCGACCGGAAGGGAGCGTGGTACCTCTTCCGCGAACTCGAGGGGGAGGAGTAGCCAATGGCTCGAACGCCACCGACGCTCGCCATCGGTTTTGCGGTCATCGCCTTCGCGATCGCGGCGATCTGCCTCGCGGGCGTTGTCCTGCGAGACGACCTCGTGGGCCGCATCCTTCTCGGGATCGTGTGGAGCGCGATCGGAATCTTCTGGGTGGGGAAGTACATCGGCGGCCGGAAAGCTGACGGCCGAGGCGCCGTCGGCGGGAAGACGGAGGGCGGGAACGGTGCGTAGACCACCGAAGCACGTGATGTGGGGGGCGCTCGTCGCGGGGGCCGCGATCGTGGTCGTCATCGTGGCCTGGCCCGTCGTGAACTTCCTCGTGCGGACGGACCGCATCGCACCCGAGGAACGCGACGGGTTCCGCTGGCCTTACTTCGTCTACGTGTCCCCGAACGCAAGGGCGACGGCCGGAGACGGCGGTCGGGTGCCGCTTCTCGTGGTGCCGAACAACACGGGGAAGGTCCACGACGATCCCCGGGTGCACGAGCGTGAAGCGCGGGTCACCTCCTATCACGCGCGCGTCATGGCCGACGAGCTCGGTGCGGTTCTCCTGGTTCCGGCCTTCCCGAGACCGGCAGCGAACTGGCGGGTGTACACGCACGCGCTCGATCGCGACTGCCTGGAAGTGTCGGACCCCCGTCTGAGGAGGCTCGATCGTCAGCTCGTGGCGATGATCGACGACGCGGCGGCGCGGCTGGCGCAGAGGGACATCTCGACCGAGCGTGCGGTGCTCATGGTGGGGTACTCGGCCTCCGGGATGTTCGTGAACCGCTTCGCGCTCCTGCATCCACACAGGGTCGCCGCGGCGGCCGTGGGTTCGCCCGGAGGATGGCCGATCGCGCCCGTAAGCAAGTCGCAGGGGCGTCGCCTCCGATACCCGGTCGGGATCGCGGACCTGGCGGAGCTGACAGGCGAGACACCCGATCTCGAGACGTATCTCGCGATTCCCCATCTCTTCATGCTGGGCGCGGAAGACGAGAACGACTCAGTGCCGTACGACGACGGCTACGACGACGTCGACGAGGCACTGATCGTGGAGCTCTTCGGAGGAACACCGGTCGAGAGGTGGAGCGCAGCGCGGGAGATCTACGCATCGGCTGGAGCGAACGCGACCTTCAAGCTGTACCCGGGTGTAGGACACGATTTCACAGACGAGATGGAGGACGACGTCGTCCGTTTCTTCGAGCGCGAGAGGACCAGATGATCCTCCGGGACCGCGTCATCGTGCACTCACTGGTCCTCGCCGTATCGAACATCTGCGCGATCCTCGCGGGCTTTCTGGTCTACGTGCTCGCGCGGCCGGCAGGTCAGCTCCATGTCCAGATCCCGGTCGCGATCGCGATGACGCTCGTGCTCTTCTCCGTGTGGTGTCTCGTCACGCAGCGCGGGGCGTGGACGAGGCTGCGGTTCGAGCGCCCGTCGGAGGGACTCTGGGTCTATCTCGGCACGTTCCCGTGTGCCTGGGTGCTGTTCGCGGCGGTCCACTACGCTACGCAGGGCTACCTGACATCGTGGCGAAACATCGCGATGCTGGCCGCGTTTCAGGGGGTCGTGAACGTGGTGGCGGTACTCACCGGATTGGCGATCGGGGGACGGGTGCCCTACCGGCACCAGACCTCGGGCGATACGGACTAGGAGCAGCCATTCAGGGAGAATCTTGTTCAGAGATCTGCGCATAGAAACGGAGCGGCTGATTCTGCGACCCTTCGTGACGGAGGATCTCGATGACATGCACGCGATGCTGTCGGATCCGAGGGTCGTCGAGCACCTTCCGCACGAAGTGATGTCGCGGCAGGACACGGAGCAGGCGCTCGCGCGGATCGGCGGCTCGTATGAGTTCGCGTCGGTGAGAGAGATGAAGCGCTGCTCGCTCGCGGTCGTGCTCCGGGAGACCGGCCGCGTTGTCGGATGGTGCGGCGTCGGGCGGCTGAACATCGATCCCGGGGAGTTCGAGATCTACTACGGTCTGGCGAGCGACCACTGGGGGAGAGGAATCGCAACGGAGTCGGCGAAGGCGCTGACCGCCCACTCGTTCCTGGCCCTCAATCTGGAACGAGTCGTCGGGATCGTCTACCCGGAGAACGCGGCCTCGAGGAGGGTGCTCGAGAAGATCGGGCTCACCTACAGGTGGCAGGTCACCGGGCTTCCCGAGGAGCACGCGGCGTTCGAAGGCGTGCTCTACTTCGACATGACGCGGGAGGAGTTCGGGGGAGGTTCGGGGAGCTGATGGAGTGCCTGGTCTAATCTCCTGAGGGGCAGGAAGATACCCTGGGCGAAGACCCGCGTCGGTTCCGACTTGACAGGCGGGGGAGAAACGACTACATTTAGACGTATAGTGATGGGTCTATGCGTGTGCTGGCGAGTCCGGAACCATGAACGGGAGCGGGGAGCGGTTCGATGGGGGACGAGTGCAAGATCATGTTTCAGGCACTGGGTGACATGACCCGGCTCAGGATCCTAGAACTCCTCAGGGAGAACGAGGAGCTTTGCGTCTCGGACATCGCGAAGCACTTCGAGATGAGCCAGCCCTCGATCTCCCACCACCTGGATGTCCTCAAGCGCGCCGGACTCGTCGAGAACGAGAAGCGTGGACGAGAGGTCTATTACCGGTTCGACAGGGACGCCATCGTCGAGTGCTGCGGCAAGCAGATGAAGCTGTTCGATCTCGATCTCGTTCCGATCGGGAAGAACGGGGTGCTGGTGAAGGGCAGGAAGAAGAGAGAGAGAGAGTAGGAGGGCGCGCGCCCTTTTTTTGCGGTCAGAGATAGACCTACGGCTATATGTCTATGGAAGGAGGTGAACGGAATGGCGGAGAAGAAGGAGAGCGGCAGCTGCTGCATCGTGCTCTGCTGTGGCGACGACTCGGACGCCAAGGGGGTCAAGATCCTGAAGTGCGACTCCGAGGAAGCGAAGAAGATGATGAAGGAGTTCAAGGCCTGCTGCGGCCCGGACGACGAGGACTGCTGCGGCTAGACGGAGGGCCGGATCGGGATTGGCCCGGAGAACGGGTCAACCGCGCATCCCCGACTGGTCTTACGGTGCCCCCGATCCACTCCCGCGAGTCAGGTCGGGGGCACCGGCACGTTCCAGAACGCCAGGCGCCGCCCGGGCGTCCCTCTGTTGACCGGAAGCGCGGTGCGTCCTAAAGTAGCAGAAACGGGCGCGCGGAGCCTCAGGGGGATGAGACCGTGAGCGACACGAGTGCCGTCAGGCACGGCGAGTGGATCAAGATAGGCCCGGACGATGAGCTCGACGCTGTCGTCTGTGACGTCTACGCCTCCACGCGAACGAACGGGGCGGACGCGGCGGTCGCCTATCGCGACGCGGAGGGCCGCGCCATCTACGAGGAGGTCCGGTGGGACGGCTCGCGCTGGCACTTCCTCTACTCCGGTCCGTGCGGACTCCATGCCAGGTGCGTCTCGTGTGCCGAGAAGTACCTCGAGGTCCTCGAGCGCGGGCGCGCGGAAGGCTGACGAACGCCGCGCTCGTGATGCGGCAGGCGTGAACGAGTGCGGCCAGGGAGGTAGTATGAAGGTGATTGCGGACTTCAGCGTGGTGCCGATCGGCGTGGGCGTGTCCGTGTCGAAGTACGTGGCGGTGTGCCACCGCGTCCTCTCGCGAGCCGGTCTACAGACGCGGCTTCACGCGTACGGGACGAACGTCGAGGGTGAGTGGGACGAGGTGTTCGGAGCCATCCGGAGATGCCACGAGGAGATCCACGCCATGGGGGCGCCGCGGATCTCGACCGTGATCAAGGTCGGGACGAGAACGGATCGAGACCAGACGATGCTCGACAAGATCGACAGCGTCGAGGCGAAGCTGGACGAGGAGCCCTGAATGGAGATTCGCCCGTACCGCGAGAGCGATGAAGAGGCCATATCCGGGCTCTGGCGGGAGGTGTTCCCGGACGCGCCCTCGTGGAACGTTCCCGAGGACGACATTCGGAGGAAGCTGGCGATTCAGCGCAACCTCTTCCTGGTCGCCTGCGCCGACGGTCGAGTCGTCGGGACGGCGATGGGCGGGTACGACGGACACCGCGGATGGGTCCACCTGGTGGCCGTGAGCCCCAGCCACAGGAGGCTCGGGGTCGGGGCCGCACTGATGCAGCGCATCGAGGAAGGACTTGCGGCACTGGGGTGCCCGAAGCTCAACCTGCAGGTGAGGTGTTCGAACGAAGAGGTGGTCGCGTTCTACGAGCGGCTCGGCTACGTCATCGAGGACCGCGTGAGCATGGGCAAGCGGCTGGGACCGGACGCCCGTCGCTGAGACGGCGTGCAGTCCCGGGGGCGAAGCGAACCGGGCGGAGCAATGATGGACTTCTTCGACTTCAAGAATATTGCGGAGCGCCACATGGAGATCGTCAACCCGACGACTCCGGAGAAGCTCCTCGAGGTCGGACGGATGCTGGAACTCGGTGAGGGCGACCGGGTCATCGACTTCGGCTGCGGATACGCCGAGGCGCTCGTCCTCTGGGCCGAGACCTTCGGCGTGTCGGGCGTGGGAATCGACATCCGGCCGGCGGCGTGCAAGAGAGCGGTGGCGAAGGTGGCCGCGCGGGGTCTCGCAGACCGGATAGAGATCGTGTGCGGGAAGGGCGCGGAATACGAGTTCGAAGACGGCTCCTTCGACGCGGCGACGTGCATCGGCGCCACGTTCGTGTGGCGCGGCTTTCTGCCCTCGGTCCGGGCGATGAAACGCGCGATCCGCGCGGGTGGGAGGCTCGCGATCGGGGAGGCCTACTGGCTCTCGGACGACGTGCCCCACGAGTACGCGGCCGCGGAGCCCGAGATCCATCAGGAACACCGTCTGCTGGAATGGACCCGCGACGAGGGACTCGATGTCGAGAGCGTCGTGCGTGCCACGAGCGACGACTGGGACCGCTACGAGGCGGGGAACTGGCGAGGCCTGCTCGAGTGGCTCCAGGAGAATCCGGACCACCCCGAGCGGCAC
>JALGVN010000102.1:8226-11218 GCA_025774645.1 bacterium | reverse complement strand
CACGCAGGTAGGCGAGCCGCTTGCGGGAGAGCCCGAAGCGGATGAGCCCGTCGAGGATGAAGACGACCACGACGACCAGGTCGATCAGGTGAACGAGCCTCTCCTGGTCCGGCGTGAGGTAGAAGCCGTACTCGAGAACGAGCGAGGCCGCGGCAACGGCGGCGACCCCGAACATCGCTCTCGGCAACCAGGCGAGGATCCTCTCTCTGTCCATCCGGCTCCTCCGCCTTCAAGCGGAACGACCGCTCGGGAACATCCGGACGGCATTTCGATCCGCGTCCCCTTCCCGGGCGGTCAACGTTGCCGCGAGGATAAGGACGCCTCTCGACGCGTGTCAACGGAAAAGCCGGAATCAGCAAGCGGCGTGCCGAGGCGTGTTTCGGGGTTCTGTGGGTGTCTCAGGGAGTTCCGGGGCCCGGGTAGGTGATACCGAAGCGCGCCCGGTAATAGGCTCTCGAGAGGAGGACGATCGCGGCAACGAGGGCCGGGAGGTAGACGGCGCGTGCCCCGACGATGAGCGCGAAGACGGCAACGGCGGCCTGGTTGGCGGTCACCCTGTGCGCGCGACTGCCGGTCCTGTGCGCCCGGAGCAGGAGCGGGAGTGAGACGGCGGGCCCGAAGAGCCCCAGCACGTCCCTCGCCGCGGCGCCGGCAAGCGCGGCAGCCGCGAGCAGGACCACCGCGAGGAGGCTCGTCCTCCCCTTTCCGAGGACCGCGCCCGTCGTCCTGAGTGAGAGCGCCACGTCTCCCGGGATGTCGGGGATCGTGGTCGAGGCGGTGATCCCGGCGACCGCGAGCGTGTAGGACAGCGCTGGCAGCACGATCGCGTCGGAGAGGGGCGCCACCGTCGCCCAGCCGGCGACCACGGCGACTGCTCCGAAGCCGAGACCGTTCCAGACGAGGTCCAGCGGCGCGCGCGCCTTCGCGGTCACCGGCGGAGCCGAGTAGGTGAGCGCGAGCACGAAAGCAGCCGCGAGCACCCACCTGAACTCGACCGTGAGGGGGACGGCGAGAAGGCCGGCCAGAACCCAGAGAACCGCGAGTTCGGTCCAGGCCGCCCGCACCGAGATGAGACCGCGCGGCAGGAAGAAGAGCTTCTCGTTCCTGCGGTCGGTCTCGATGTCGCGGATCTGGTTGAGGAGGTAGCCCCCAGCGAGGAGGGCGGTCATCGAGAGGAGTCCGAGGACGACACCGCGGGGCGGGAGGAGCAGGGAGAGCTCGAGGTCGTATTCCCCGGCTGCCAGACGCGTCCCGGCCACGAAGAAGATCCAGAGCGGGACGATCGTGGCAGGCCGCAGAACGAACACGAAGTCGAAGGGGCGGAGCCGCGATCGCGTGGCGCCGGCGTTCGTCATGGACCCTCCCCGATCAGAGTCCGGCCCCACCTTGCCCACCGCCCCGTCCGCCGCTGTGTCCGCCGGTGTGACCGAATCCCCCGGCCTGACGGTCGGTCGCCGCGAGGGCGGCGGCCTCCGCCCACTCGACCCGCGACACCCTGGCGACAACGAGCTGCGCGATGCGGTCGCCACGCTCGATCCGGAAGGGCTCGCCTCCCAGATTCCCGAGGATGATCCCGATCTCGCCGCGGTAGTCGGAGTCGATGGTGCCGGGGCTGTTGAGCACGAAGACGCCGCACCGGAGGGCAAGCCCGCTCCTCGAGCGGACCTGGGCTTCGAAACCCTCGGGTACGGCGATCGTGATCCCCGTCGGCACGAGCGCGATCCGGCCCGGCTCGACAGCGGTCGGCGAGTCGACCGCGGCGCACAGGTCCATGCCGGACGCCCCGTCGCTCATGTAGCGCGGGAGCGGGATGTCCTCCGCTCCCGGCAGTCTGCTGATCTCTATCTCGACTCGATCCACCCCGCGCTCCCCGGAGGGTCCGTGAGGACGGTCTGTCGTGTCGAAGGAGGGGCGCAGCGCGCCCCTCCCTCCGGATTTCTACTTCCGCCTTGCGCGGTCGGTCGACCGGCTGTCCGAACGTCCACCGGAGCGTCCACCACGGGGTCTTCCGTCGCGACGGGGTCCGCGCGGACCGCGGTCAGGCCTGCGCTCCTCCACCCAGCCCTCGGGCTTCTCCATGAGTGCGCGTCTCGACAGGCGGACCTTGCCGTTGTCGTCAATGCCGATGACCTTGACCTTGACGATCTCCCCCATCTTCAAGACGTCCTCGACCTTCTGCACGCGGTGGTACTCGAGCTCCGAGATGTGAACGAGGCCGTCACGGTTGGGAAGGAACTCGATGAACGCGCCGAAGTCCGTGATGCTCTTCACCGCGCCCTCGAAGACCTCGCCGATCTCGGGCTCCTTCGTCATGAGCTCGATCGTCTCGCGGGCCCGGTCGACTCCCTCCTGGGACTGGCCGGAGATCTTGACGACTCCCTCGTCGTTGACGTCGAGCTTCGTCTCGGTCTCCTCCTGGAGCTTGCGGATCACCCTGCCACCTGGGCCGATGATCTCACCGATCTTCTCCGTCGGAATCTGGATCATGACGATCTTCGGGGCGTAGACCGAGAGCTGCTCCCGATGTGTCGACAACGCCCTGTCCATCTCGCCGAGGATGTGAAGCCGGGCGGCCTTGGCCTTCGCCAGCGCCTCCGACAGCAGCTGCGTCGGAATGGCTCCGATCTTCGAGTCGAGCTGGAACGCCGTGATGCCGTTCCGCGTCCCCGCGAGCTTGAAGTCCATGTCGCCGAGGTGATCCTCAACCCCGAGGATGTCGGTCAGGACAGCGTAGCGGTCGCCTTCCTTAATGAGCCCCATCGCCACGCCGGCCACGGCGGACTTGATGGGCGCGCCGGCGTCCATGAGCGCGAGCGAACCCGCGCACACGGTGGCCATGCTCGACGATCCGTTCGACTCGAGGATGTCCGAGACGATCCTGATCGTGTAGGGGAACACGTCCTCGGCCGGGATGACGGGCTGAATCGAGCGCTCAGCGAGAACGCCGTGCCCGATCTCGCGCCGTCCCGGACCCCTGAACGGCCTCACCTCG
>JALGVN010000102.1:0-8194 GCA_025774645.1 bacterium | reverse complement strand
TCTTCCAGGTCTCCCCCTCCAAGGCGTCGATCTTCTGTTCGTCGCTGCTCGAGCCGAGCGTCGTGACGGCGAGCGCCTGCGTCTCGCCGCGCGTGAACACGGCCGAGCCGTGCGTGCGCGGCAGGACCGACGTCTCGCACGTGATGGGTCTCACATCGTCGAGCCCGCGGCCGTCCGACCGGACGCCGTCCTCGAGGATGCGGCTCCGCATCTCGTGCTTCACGATCGACCTGATGACGTCACCGATCGCTCCCGCGCACTCCGGGAACTCCTCCGCCAGCGCTTCCCGCGTCTCTTCCTTCACCGCGTCCAGCATGCTCTGACGCTCTTCCTTCGAACGCGGCCGGCTTGACTCTCTGATCCTGTCGGTGACCATCGCCCGCACGCGCTCCTCGAGACCTTCGGGGAACGTCTTCGGCGCGACCTCCAACGGCTTGACCTCGCAGTGCGAGACGAGCTCCTTCTGGAGGGCGACCGTCTTGCGGATCTCCGCGTGGCCGATTTCGAGCGCACGCTGCATGTCGTCCTCGGAGAGCTCGAGCGCGCTGCCCTCGACCATGACCACAGCGTCGTCAGTTCCGGCCACGACGAGGTTCAGCCTGCTCGTCTCGAGCTGCTCGAACGTCGGGTTGACGACGAGTTCGCCCTCGACCAGCCCGATCCTCACCGCGCCGATTGGTCCGTCGAACGGTACACCCGAGAGCATGAGCGCGGCACTTCCGCCGATGATCCCTAGCGTGTCCGAGTCGTTCTCGCCGTCCGCGGAGAGAACGCTCACGACGATCTGGACCTCGTTCCTCATGTGGTCCGGCAAGAGCGGCCTCACGGGACGGTCGATGAGCCGTGAACTCAGGATCTCCTTGGTCTGCGGACGTCCCTCGCGCTTGAAGAACCCGCCGGGGATCTTCCCGGCAGCGTAGAACTTCTCGCGGTATTCCACGAATAGTGGGAGGTAGTCCCGGGGAATCTCCTTCTTCGAATACGCGGCGGTGGCGAGGATCATCGTGTCGCCGTAGCGAACCAGCGTCGAGCCCGGGGCCAGCTTCGCCAGTCTCCCCGTCTCGATCGAGAGTTCGCGTCCCGCCCACTCCAGCACAACTCTTTCCATCTTATCCTCCGCGGCAGCTCGTGCGCCCAGAACAAAGCCCTCCCGATCGCTCGCGGGAGGGCCAGCCTTCGGGCGTACGTGCAGCCGGATTGTCTCGCGTATCGCGTCCGACTACCTGCGAAGCCCGAGATCCTTGATGACCTGCTTGTAGCTGCCCGGCTTGTGCTCCTTGAGATAGTTCAGCAGGCGACGACGCTTGCCGACCATCTTGAGGAGGCCGAGTCTCGAGTGATTGTCCTTCTTGTGCATGTCGAAGTGCATGGAGAGAGTCTGGATCCGTTCGGTCAGGAGCGCGATCTGCACCTCCGCCGAGCCCGTATCGCCAGCGTGCGTCTCGAACCGCCCGACGATCTCTCTCTTCTTCTCCCTCGTAAGCGACACTCTCAAATCCCTCCGTCCCGCAACTGCGTGATGCCCTGTCGAATCTTCGCCAACCTAGCACAACACCGATACCCTGTCAAAAAGAAACTGCCCTCGGGGAATCCGGCCTCTCGCCGCCTCTCCCTGACCGGCTCCTCACATCCCGCGGGCCTCCGCCCGCTGCCGCACCCGGGCGAGGTCATGCTCAATACGCTCGGCCAGTTCCTCAGCGCTCCCGAAGGTCTCGTCCCCGCGGATCCGCTCCACGAGATCGACCGCGAGGGTCGCGCCGTAGAGGTCCGCCTCGAGGTCGAGAACGTGGACCTCCGCGCGCCTCTCGCCGCCTCCGAAAGTGGGGCGGGTACCCACGTAGAGCGCCGCCGGTCTCCCGTTGAGACTCGAGGCCGAGGCCAGGTAGACGCCGTCTCCCGGGAGCAGTTTGCCTTCGGGGAGGTCCAGGTTGGCCGTCGGGCTCCTGAGGAGCCTCCCCGCCCTCTCACCTCCCACGACAGTCCCGCGAAGCGAGTACGGTCTCCCGAGCATGACTGCCGCCTCCTCCACGTCTCCCGCGGCCACGCTCTCACGGACCCTCGTGCTCGAGATCGGGCGTCCGTCGTGCTCGACGGGCGGCACGACGTCCAGTCCGTAGCCGATCTCCGCGCCGAGTTCAGAGAGCCTCCCGATATCGCAGCAGCGTCCCTTCCCCATGTGAAAGTCGTAACCGAGAACGAGATGGGAGCCGTGTCCGACCCGCAGCCAGGACAGGAACTCGCGGGCGTCCTCGTTCATGACGTCCGGCGTGAACTCGACCACGAGGAGCGCGGCGAGACCGGACGGCGACATGAGCTCCGCCTTCTCCTCGGTCGTCGTCAGGAGGCCGGGCGTGCGCTCCGGTGCCACGACCGCGACCGGGTGGGGCTCGAACGTCACGGCCACGGGCGTCGCTCCGCGACCCCCCGCGCCCTCCACAAGCTCATCGATGACCGCGGCGTGTCCACGATGGAAGCCGTCGAAGTTGCCGACCGTCACCGACAGGAGCGCAGGGTCGTCTGCCGGTATCCCCTCTGGAGTCCGGAGAAGTCTCAAACGCCTACCTCTGGTCCGCGAATACGCGCATCGGCTTGACCGCGATGGTCCCGTTCTTCTCGGCCGACCGCCGGCCGATCGCCAGGAGCTCCGCTCCGTCCGCGGTGATCCGGACGAGATCGTCCGGCGATTCCGCGAGGCGTTCCGGAGCCACGTCGATCGCGCCGCCTGTCGACAGCGATTCCTCTTCCCACTCGTCGACCGTGAGAAGCGGGAGATGCGAGAGGGCCTCGAGCATGGGGACGCCGAACGACGACAGGTCACGACGCGCTCGCTCGAGCTCGCCGAGCGACGCCATCTGCTCGACCCCGAACACACCCACGCGCGTTCGGGAGAGCTCTCCGAGATGCGCCCCGCACCCGAGCAGCTCGCCCACGTCCGAAGCGATCGTCCGAACGTACGTCCCGCTTGAGCAGACTATCTCAAACTCCACTCGCGGACTCTCGAACCCGGTGACCTCGAGCTTCTGCACGACGATTCGCCGGGCCTCCCGGTCGACGACGACACCCTTGCGAGCCAGGACGTAGAGCGGCGTCCCTTCGTGCTTCACCGCGGACACCATCGGAGGCACCTGCTCGATCTCGCCAACGAACTGCGCGAACGCGTTCTCGATCTCCGGGAGCGTCACGCCGCTCGGATCCCCCTTCTCCAGAACCCGTCCGTCGGCGTCCTGGCTGTCCGTCGTCACGCCGAGAACCATGTGCCCGCGGTACTCCTTGTCGTCGTTGACGAAGAACTGCGCGAGTCGCGTGGCCTTCCCCATGAGGAGCACGAGCACGCCGGTCGCCGCCGGGTCGAGCGTTCCGGTGTGTCCGACCTTCTTCACGCGGGAAGAACGCCTCACGCGCTGGACGACGTCGTGAGACGTCATCCCGGACGGCTTGTCGACCACGAGCACTCTGTCCAACGTCCGCTCCTGTCTCCGCCTCAGGTCCTAGACGAGGAACGCCGCGACCGCTTCGGCGAGGCGCTCGCGGACCTCCGCCAGCGACCCGTCCATCACGACCCCCGCGGCTGCGCGGTGGCCGCCGCCTCCAAGGCTCGCGGCGACGGCGTTCACGTCTACCGGTCCCGCGGAGCGCAGACTGACTCGGACCGCGCCGTTTAGCTCCCTCAAGAGCGCTGCGACCTGCGAGCCTTCGACGAGCCGGCCGTACGAAGCGAGGCCCTCGATCTCGTCGCCGGTCGACCCGGTCTCGCGCCGCATCGCGTCGGTCATCGTGAGCACCGCGACCCTGCCGTCCAGAATCGTCTCGGCCGACGCCAGCACGAGTCCCAGAAGTCTCAGCTGGCCGAGCGGCTGCTCGCCGTAGATCATCCGCGCGGTCAGGGCGGGATCGGCGCCGAGATCCACGAGCTTCGCTGCCGTCCCGAGGGTCCTCGCGTCCGTGTTCCCGAACCGGAACCCCCCGGTGTCGGTGAAGACCCCCGCGTACAGAAGAGACGCGATCTCGGCGGTCAGTCCACCGAGCGGCTCCAGAATCTCGTACACCAACAAGGCGGCCGACGAGGCGCTCGTGTCGACGAGGTTCGCGTCGCCGAACTCCTCGTTGCCGGGGTGATGGTCGATGTTGATTACGGGCGATGTCTGCTCGAAGATCTCCGCGGGCGCGCCGGTCCGCGCCATGAGTGGAGTGTCGAGCACAACGAGACCCGCTCCCGACGGATCGGCCGGAAACTCGCGAGCCACCAGTTCCGCTCCCGGGAGGAACCCGTACGGGTCGGGCACGCCGTCCGGACACACGACCGTGGCGCGGCCGCCCCTCCCCTCGATCCACCTCGCGAGGGCGAGCATCGAGCCCAGCGCGTCCCCGTCCGGCTTCCTGTGGGCCGCGAGCACGAACGATCCTCCGGCCTCAAGGGCCTTTCGGATCTTCGTCCTCTCCGTCTCGTTCGGGGTCTTCGGCATGGATTTGCTTGAGTACCTTGTCGATGCGGATGTAGTCCTCGGCCGAGTCATCGAGGAAGAACGATACCTCGGGGGCGGTCCGCATCCGCAGGGAGTGTGACAGCTCGACCCGGATGAAGCGTCTCGCCTTCCTCAGGATTCGCAGGACCGTCTTCTTCTCCTCGGGGTCACCGAAGAGGCTCACGAACACCTTCGCGTACTTCAGGTCGTCCGAAAGGTCGACGCGGGTGACGGTCACCATTCCCACCCTCGGGTCGCTCATCTTCCGGTCGAGGATGATGCCGAGCTCACGCCTGACGGCCTCTCGGACTCTGAGTATCCGTTTGTGCGTCACTGTGTGTCCTTCGACGGCAGATATTCCGACGGCCGGCCGTCGGGCTTCGCGGAGGGAGATGCGGAGACGTCTCGCGGCGGAGGGATGTGCTGCTACACGATCTCAACGTGGTGGTCGATCACGTCGACCCGCGGGTCAGAGAGAACCAGACGCAGGACCTTCGACAGCACCTCGCGCGCGAAGCCGCCGTCGTTCGAGACGACGGCCACCGCGAGCACGGCTCTCTGCCACACGTTCTGGTCGCCGACGTCCGCGACCGAGACGTTGAAGCGTGCCTTGATCCGGTCCTTCAGGCTCTTGACGACCCTGCGTCTCGCCTTGAGGGACTGGCTTCCGCCGATTCTGAGATCTACCTCGAGGGTTCCGACTACCACAGCGCACTTCCCGACGGCGCGTTGCTCACGCGGCCGCAGCCGTGTCGCTCAGCTTCCGCGCCACCTCCTCGATGTCGTACACCTCAATCAGGTCGCCCGCCTGGACGTCGTCCATTCCAGCGATCCCGATGCCGCACTCGAAACCAGTCTGAACTTCACGCACGTCGTCCTTGAAGCGCTTGAGCGAGTCGACGGTCCCCTCGTGGAGGAGCATCTCCTCGCGGATGACGCGCGCCTTCGCGCCGCGCTTCACCGCGCCCGACAGGACGTAGCAACCGGCGATCATGCCCAGTTTGGGAACGCGGAAGATCTCGCGCACCTCGGCGGTTCCGACGACGACCTCGCGGCGCTCGGGCTCCAGGAGCCCCTCCATCGCTGCGCGGATGTCCTCCACGGCCTCGTAGATGACCTTGTACAGCCGGATTTCGACGTGCTCCCGACGTGCGAGCTCCTTGACGCGCACCGACACTCCGATGTGGAACCCGACGATGATCGCGTTCGAAGCCGCGGCCAGGAGAACGTCTGTCTCCGTCACGGCTCCCACGGCCTTTCGGATGACCTGGACCTTGACCTCGGCCGTCGAGAGCTTCTCGAGCGAATCCGCCAGGGCGCCGACCGACCCGTCAACGTCGCCGTTGATCACGATCCGAAGCTCCTTGATCGACCCGGCAGCGATCTGCTTGTGCAGATCCTCGAGGGTCACGCGGTTCTGGAACCTCGTCTGGCGCTCCCACTGCTGCTGCCGCCTCTTCGCGCTGATGTTGCGCGCGAGCTTCTCATCGCTGACGACCGCCAGGATGTCACCCGCCTGAGGAACGCCTGAGAGCCCCGAAACCTGGACCGGCTTTGACGGGCCGGCCACGAGGACTTCCTGGTTACTCTCGTCGTAGAGCGCTCTCGCTTTCCCGCTGGCCAGCCCGACGACGAACGGATCGCCCGAGTTGAACGTCCCGCTCTGAACGAGCACCGTCGCGACGACGCCGCGACCGCGCTGCTTCTCGACCTCGACCACGACTCCCCGAGCCGGCCCGGTCGCCACCGCTTTGAGCTCCAGGAGGTCTGCCTGAAAGAGCAGCTCGTCCAGGAGCTTGGTGACGCCGTCCCCCGTCTTCGCCGAAGTCTCCACTGCCGTGACGTCCCCGCCCCATTCGGTCACCGTGAGGCCCTGCTGAGACAGCTCGGTCTTCACCTTGTCCGGGTTCGCAGTCGGGAGGTCGCTCTTGTTGACCGCGACGATGATCGGCACGCCCGCTGCCTTCGCGTGGTCGATCGCCTCGACCGTCTGGGGCATTACCCCGTCGTCGGCTGCCACGACCAGGACGACCATGTCGGTGATCTGCGCCCCGCGCGCACGCATGGCCGTGAACGCCTCATGACCTGGCGTGTCGAGGAAGGTCACTTTCTTCCCCTCGTAGACGACCTCGTACGCTCCGATGTGCTGGGTGATTCCGCCCGATTCCCCCGCCACCACGTTCGCGTCTCTGATGTAGTCCAGGAGCAAGGTCTTGCCGTGATCGACGTGGCCCATGACCGCGATGACCGGCGACCTCGGCTCGGTCTCGGCGCCCTCGGTGGCAACGTCGTGCTGCTCCTCGAGAATGTCCTCGCCGTACTCCTTCAGGAACTCGACCTCTTCGTCGAATGCATCGGCCAGCAGCAGAATCGTGTCCTCGTCGAGCCGCTGGTTGATCGTCACCATGAGGCCGAGATCGAGGCACTTCTTGATCACGTCGTTCGGCGGTATTTCGAGGGCTCCTGCGAACTCCCCCACCGACGCGAACTCCGGTATCTGGGCCTTTATCTCCTCCTCGATGATCGCGCCGTCGCTCCGCACCTTGCGTCTCTTCCGCCTCGGCCGGCGCTCGCTGGTCGCGGCAAGCGTCTTCCTCACGGTCTCCTCGACGGTCTTCTGGTCGACGCGCGGCTTTCTCCGTTTCTTCCCCCTCCGCGCGGTGTCAGCTCTGGCCGGCGCGGCAGATTTCGCGATTGGCGCCGCGGGCTTCGCCGTCGGCACTGCAGGTCTCGCGGTCGGCGCTGCGAGCTTCGCGGTCGGCGGCGCGGACTTCGCCGTCGGCGCCGCGTGCTTCGTGCTCGGCGGCGCGGGCCTCGCGGCCGTCGTTCCTGTGGCGGTCTTGCCGCCATCAGCCTCCGCCCCACCCGGCTTCGCGCCCCTCTTCGGCTCTTTCGCCTCGGGCTTCTTCGCGCGCTCGCGCATCGCCTTCTTGACCTTCTTGGCGTACTCCTTCTTGATCGCGTCCTTTTCTTTCTCGAACTCCGCCCGCACCTTCTGGACAACGTCATCGTCGATGACGTTCATGTGGCTCTTGGCGTCCTCGCCAAGTTTCTTGAGCATGCCGATCAGCGCTTCGCTCGATATCCTGAATTCCTTCGCGACCTGGTAGATTCTCTTTTTCCCCATGTGTTACCTCCGTCTCGCTCTTGTCAGCATGCGTGTGCCGGCGGTGCCGCGTCGGTCCTCCGCCGGACCTCTCTCCGGAATGCCCTATTTCTCCTCGTCGTCGGCAGGCTCGACCTCGTCAGCAGGTTCTCCCTCGACGGCGTCCTCGTCCTTCTCGGCGGGCCCTTCCTCGGCGGCAGGGTCGTCCTCTGGCTCGGGCTCTTCCGCTTCGTCGCCCTCCAGCTCGTCCTGGTCGCCTACGGTGTCTTCGACCGTGCCCTCTTCCTCCTCGCCCGCCTCCTCGATCTGCTCGTCCTTCTGTTCGCCGGCGTCCTCCACGGCCTCCTCGTCCTCCATCTCCGCCTCTTCCTCCCGTGCCGCCTCTGCCTCCCGCGCCGCTTGCGCCCGGGCTTCCGCCGCGCGCATCGCCTCGGCGCGCGCCTCCTCCTCGATCTCCTTGAGGAGCTTCCCCTTCTCCTCTTCGAGCACCTCGAGGACAGCCGCAACGGCGATCGAGATCTTCTCCGCCGTCTTCGGCCCGAGACCCGGAACGTGCAGAATGTCCTCGGTCGGGACTCCGTCGAGATCCTGCACGTGCCGGTACCCGGCGTCCGCGAGGCTCTCG
>JALGVN010000101.1 GCA_025774645.1 bacterium | reverse complement strand
TCCCGGACGTAGACGAACCCGCGGCTCGCGCCGATCGCCCGGGCGCCGACCGCCATGCCCTCGAGCACCGCGTGCGGGTCGGCCTCCAGGAGGCTCCGGTCCATGAAGGCCCCCGGGTCGCCCTCGTCGGCGTTGCACACGATGAACTTCTGCTCGCCCGCCGCGTTCCTCGCGAGCTCCCACTTGATGCCGGTCGGAAATCCCGCTCCGCCGCGGCCCCGGAGACCGGAGCGTTTGATCTCGTCGACGATCTTCTCGGGCTTCATGTCGAAGAGCGCCTTCGGGAGCGCCGAGTAGCCGCCGAGCGCGATGTAGTCGTCGATCTCCCCGGGGTCGAGCCGGCCCCGGTGCCTGAGCGCGATTAGTCGCTGGCGGTTGAAGAAATCGAGCTTCGAGATATCGGGGACGCCGTTCCCGCCGGCGCGGCCGCCCTTGCGGCGGCCCTTGCGCCCGCCGGCGCGCTTCCCCGCGCCGGTCTTCTTCCCGCTCTTGTCGGCTCCGTCGGTCACTCGTACCCCTTGAGGATCGCGGGGACTCTGTCCTGCGTCACCCTGCCGTGGAAGTCCTCGTCGGCGACGACGACGGGCGCCAGCCCGCAGCACCCGACGCAGCGCACGCTCTCGAGCGAGAAGCGCTCGTCGAACGTCATCTCGCCGGTCTTGATCCCGAGCTCGCGCTCGAGCTTCTCCAGGATGCCTACGCCGCCCTTCACGTGGCACGCCGTCCCGAGACAGACGCTGACCGTGTGCCGCCCGCGCGGTTTCAGGCTGAACGCCTTGTAGAACGTCGCAACGCTGTAGACGCGCGGGAGCGGGACGCCGAGCCTGCCGGCGACGTGCCGGAGGGAGTCCTGCGTGAGGTAGCGGAGCTCCTTCTGGATGTCCTGGAGGATGCCGACGAGTCTCGACGCGTCGTAGCCGTGCCTCCCGAGGATCTCGTCGATGAGGTCGAGGCTCTCGAGATCCTCGAAGCTCACGAGACGGTGCGCCTTCCTGCGCTCGACCTCGTGACGGATCTCGAGCTTGGCTTCAAGCGCCGAGGCGACCGCGGTTCTGAGGTCGTCGCCGGGGCCCGCCAGCGCGAGGTAGTTGTTGGCCCCGCGCTTCATCGCCTCGACCGCGTGCTGGATGTTCGGCTCCCCAGCCAGCACGATGACCGGCAGCCCGGGGTCGCGGTGCCGGACAGACTTCGTGAGGTCGAGAACGTCGGTGTCGGGAAGGTCGTCGGAGAGGAGGACGAGGTCGTGGGGGATCTCGGTCTGCGCCGCGGGGACGTCGAGCCCGACCGGCACGGCCCGGACCCCGTACCCGTCGACGCGGAGAAGCTCGGCGAGCCTCTCCCTCAACGCCGGATCGGAGACTGCCAGGAGAATCGAGAGATCGTGCATCTCGTGCTCCTCGTTGGAGCATCGCCCCTGCGGGTACCCGGGCGCATTCGTTGCGGCGTCGAGCCGGCGCACCTCGGGGTCCTACGCGATCGTCTCCTCACCCACCGCGAGGGCGTGCTTCGCCACCACCTCTCCACCCAGGATGTGCTCACGCACGATGTCGACGATCGCGGCGGCGTCGAGGTCGGCGTACTTGACCGGCCTCTCGCCCTCGAGTTTGACCGTCGCCATGGGCTCGCGGCAGCAGAGGCCGGCGCAGCCGGTCGTGGCGAGCTCGACGGTGTCCGGAGCGAGCTCCTCGAGCGCCTCGCGCGCGGCGTCGAGTACCTTCCCTGCGCCCGACGCGAGTCCGCACGTTCCGAGATGCACGGTGAGCCGCGCCCGGGCTGGAGCTACTCCGGTCCGTGTCCCGGATCGGAGTTCCTCTCTCAGACGTTCGAGTCCCTCGCGGGTGAGTTTGGGCATAGGCTGTCTGCCGGCACGGGGCCGGCGCTCCCGGGATCGGTCCCGGGGGAAGGGGGATTGGGTCGGGCGCCCGCGGGGCCGGGCACGGCGGGCCGAACAGCGGAATCGCTACACCCCGGCGGCGTGGAGCTTCCCGACCAGGCTATACGTGTCGAGATCAGTGGTGAGAATCGTCAGTTCTGCGCGGCTGGCCATCTCGAGGGTCTCGTCTGACACCGGCCTCCCCCGCGTGACGATGACGGCCGCTATGTCGACGAGGTTGGCCGCGGCGACCACGTTCTTGTGCGTCTGCGTGGTCACCCACACGCTCGCAGGCTTCGCCCCTGCCATCACGTCACTTACCATGTCGCTGACGAACGCGCCCTCAACGTCCTTGTCGTACACGTCGTTCAGAGACTTGAGGGACAGCTTGTCTTTGAGCTCAGCCAGCCTCATCGTTCGGGCCTCCTGTCTTCGCGTTGGCCTGTCGAATTGCAATCGGTCGGTCGCGCGTCACTCAGTTTCGCAGAACGTCAACACTCCGGATCGTCCGCTACGTCGTCTGCGGCTCGGGTTCGACCTCGAACATCCCGACGTCTCGCAGCACCGACCCGTGGCACATGTCGACGTCGTGCACGAGCCACCCCGGCACCACGAGGATCTTCTTCCCCTCGGTCCTGATCCTGTCATTGAAGTACTGGCTCAGGACCGCGAGCTTCTCCGCCATGTGCGCCTTCATCTGCTCGTCGGGATTATAGGTGAGCGCGGCGTACACCCAGATCCGCTGCGACTCGCAGATGCGGGACAGGACGTTCAGGTCGCACTCGTCCGTGCACCCTGCGCACGTCATGAGTCCGAGGAGCTCGCCCAGTTCGACCACCGCCCCGCACTCACCGCACTTCAGGTTGAACTGGACGGACTGCGAGCTGCCCATGTAGTCCCAGAAGTGCTCTCCCTCCCTGTACTCCTCCTTCGGCGGGACGTGCTCCGCGGCGAAGTAGCTCCGCTCGTCGTTGCAGTGGTAGCACTTCTCGACGACGATGAACCCGTACCGGACGTCGGTCATGCTCCAGGAGTGTCTGCAAGCTTCCGTCGCCATTGACCCCTTCCTCTCTGCGTTCGCGGGAGGGCCGTCGTCCCGGTGGGCGCTGCCCACGACCTCGTACTTCGTCCTCTGCGCCTGAACCAGAGACAGAACGAGGCACGGTGCGTCGCACCATGCCTCTCACGTGGAGTGAGGGACCGAAGGCAGCTTGAGTTCCGCCTGCGCGAATGCGGGCCGGGTTGCGACAAAGCCGCACCGGCCCGCGCGGCATCCCGATCTACGTCTGTCAGCCGCCGTGCGACGCTCTCGCCATCGACCCCCGAGACTTGGTGGTCCACCAGACGGTGCAGTGGGTATTCGTCGCTGTTCGGTTTCGCCCGATGGTATCCCAGCTGCGAGCGGAGCGTCAAGCCCTCTTTGAGTGACCGCCAATCGTGACCCGCGCGGACCCAGGCATCTCGCGCGTGCCGCCGCGCGAGTTCCTCCCGCGTCGGGTCGCCCGGCGCCCTGTGCACGAACGCGGCGGGCGGCCTCGCGGTCGTTCCGGATCGCGCTCGCCCGGACTCGAGCGGCCCGGCCGAACGCCCCGCGGACGACCCGGGTCCCCCCTCCGCGGTCTTCCGGGAGGTCGGAGCACTGGCCACGTCGCCTGACGCTAAATCGTCTACGTTCCTTGATACCGTCTCGGGCCCTTCCCCAAATGGCCCTCCGCAGACGCCTCGGACCACGTAGACGAGCGTCCGATGGGCAGTTCCGACCGTCTCCCTCCGGGCACACCTCTTGCAAGTAACAGACAGACGACGCGCTGAAGCTCGGCCCTTTGGCGCACGGATGGGACGCTCCTCCTGGAGGTTGATGAATGTCGGAAGTCAGGCACATCCTGATTGCGGACAGCGACGCGCAGACGCTGGAACGTCTTGCGACCGCGCTCCGCGCCACCGGCTACGCGACGTGGGAGGCAGGGAGTGGCAAGGAAGCTCTCCGGTACGTTCAGATGGAACGTCCCGACCTCGCCATCGTAAGCCTGGCCCTTCCCGACATGCGCGGCAGGGATCTCGCTCGCATCCTCGAGACGAACGGCGACAAGGAACCGATCAGAACGATCGTCGCCGCGGGTCCGGGGACGCCGGCCGAGAATGCCGCGATGACGGAGGAATCCACCGTGCGCTCCATCACGCGCTGGTCGCACGTCGACCAGATCGTGACCATGGTGAACGAGGCGTTCGATCTCAGCGAGGGCAACGCACCCGAGCGGTTCGCGGAGAAGATCCTCTGCGGCGAGGTGATGATCGACCCCATCACGATGCGCGTGGAAGTATCGGGGAAGTCGATCGAGCTCACGAAGAAGGAGTTCAAGTTCCTTCAGATCCTCGCGCTGAACGAGGAACGCACCTGCACGCGAGAGGAGCTGAAGAAGCTCGTGTGGGGTGACGAGGACGGCGTGATCGGGAGAACGGTCGACGTTCTCGTGAGTCGCCTCCGTTCGAAACTGGCGGCGGCGACAGGGCGCGAGCTCGTCTCGACCGTCCGGGGCATCGGATACCGCTTCACGGCCTGACAGGGCAGACGCAGCGACGACCGACCCGGCTCGCACTCCGGTCTGCCGCGAGACAGACCCGGAGGAGTCAACCCGGCAGACGGAAACAGATCAAACGGAGGCCCCGGACGTAGTCCGGGGCCTCCTCTCGTTCGCGAGGGACCGTGGGAGGAGCACGGCCGCCTCCCACCGCCCACCGTGTCCAGTCTCTGCCCTCTATCTGTAGAGAGCCTTGATCGTCCCCCAGCTCGTGAGGTCCTGAGGCAACCCGAGGTTCGCGCAGGGGACGTAGTTCGTGAAGACCGCCGGCTCGGACTCACCGCCGACTGTCACGGGCCAGACCCCGATCGACTCGTACGTCCACGACCCGTCGAAGTTGTCGTAGGCCTTGATGACCTCGACCTGGTACTCCCCGGGTTCGAGGCCCGAGACGGTCGCGGACACCTCAAAGCAGCAGAGGCAGAAGCACGGACCGTCCACGAACTTCTCGTACTCCGTCACCAGAACGCTCAACCCCCCGTGGTCGACTTCGACGTCGATCCACGAGCAGCAGTTGAACTCCGCATCAGTGTGAGCGACGTAGATCGTGCCCGGCCCGGACGAAACCTCGACCGCTTCCTCGCAGAACTGCGCAGAGGCCGCGGAGGCGAGGACCAGCACGGCGAACGCCGACCACCGAGCCGCGCGTCTCATCTGCGGTCCCTCCTGTTCCCGTTCCTGTACGAACCCTTGATGGCGCCCCAGCTCTCCTGCTCGCCGTCGATGTAGGTCGACTCGCAGGGCGTGAACGTCGCGTAGACGTAGGGGTCCGACTCCCCGCCGACCTCGACGGTCCAGACCCCGACGAACTCCATACCCCCGTGCTCGGTGCTCTTCCAGAGCGTCACGGTATACTCGCCGGGAACAAGTCCGCCGACGGCGACGTAGGTGTCCATGCAGCAGTGGCAGTCGCACCCCCCGTAGTTGAGGTGCTCCCACTCTACCACCTCGATCGAGTACCCGTCGTGGAGCACGTCGAACCCGATCCACGAACAGCAGTTGTACTCGGTCTGATTGTGGTGGAGCTCGATCGTTCCCGGCGACGTCACGAACACGACGGACTCGTCGCATTCCTGCGCCGCTGCGAGAGACGTGAGGAAGAGCACGACGGTTGCCGCGGTGACGGCGATTCCTTTCATGGTGCCCACCTCCCTTTCGGTGTCCTGCGGGAATGACCGCTACGAGTCCGGAACCGCGTCGTCCACGCCTCCATGCTCGCGGTGTGCCGCCTCCAGATCCTCAGGCGTTCCAACGTCGCGCCAGTGGGAATCCAGTTTGTGGCAGCGGACGACGCGTTCGTCGTCGATCATCATCCGGAAAGCGTCCGGCAGCTCGTATTCACCTCTAGGCGAGAGCTCGAGCCTCGCCGTGTAGTCGAAGAGGAGTGGGGTCGAGACGAAGATCCCGCCGTTCACCCAGTTGGAGGAGGCGGTGCCGGGCGCCGGCTTCTCGACGATCCCCGTGATGCGCTCGCCGTCGAGTTCGACGACGCCGAACCGCGTCGGGTCGTCGACGTGCCGCACGGCGAGGAGGAGGTCCGTCGGCTTCTCTCGGAAGGAGTCGGCCATCGCGCGGTACGCGGACGGCTCGGTGAGGATGTCGCCGAACGAGTAGAAGAACGGACCGTCGCTCAGATACTCTCGTGCCGGCTCCGCCGCCCTCCCCGTTCCGTCCTGCACAGCCTGGACGAAGTACGAGAGCGGAATCCCGACCTCGGCGCCACTACCGAAGTACGACCGTATCGACTCGGCCATGTACCCGACGACGATCGCCGCCTCCGTCACGCCGGCGCCCGCAAGCGCTCTGAGGACGCGCCAGAGCATCGGCCTGTCGCCGACCATCACCATGGGCTTCGGGATCGAGTCGGTGATCTCGCCCATCCGCGTTCCCTTGCCTGCGGCAAGGACGACGGCCTTCAACCCTTCACACCTCCAGGAGATCGGTCGAACCCCGCTATCTGGCCTCATTGTAGCACCATCGCTCAAAGTTGCCAAGCGGTTGTACGGGGGGAACGTCCGCGAGTGCGGGGGGAAGGAGCTCGGAGGCAGGTGGCGACGGGCGAGCCGGGGGCGGCGCGCTCGGGGTCAGCTCGTGATCGTGCCGCCGCCGAGCACACGGTCTCCGTCGTAGAACACGACCGCCTGGCCCGGCGCAAGGGCGCGCTGCGGCTCATCGAAACTGACTCGCGCCTCATCTCCGTCGACCGCGACCGCCGCAGGCGCCGGGTCCGCGGCGTAGCGGACCTTCGCGCGGGTCCGGAACTCGCCCGTCGGAGACTCGCCGGCGACCCAGGAGAGCCCGTCGGCGGTGAGCGTCGCGGAGTACAGATCATCGTCGTCGCCCACGACGAGCGCGTTCCTCCGCGCGTCGATCCGGACGACGTAGGTCGGGCGCGGCCGGGCGAGCCCGAGGCCACTCCTCTGCCCGACCGTGAATCGCGCGATCCCCCGGTGCTCGCCGAGTACGCGGCCGTCGAGGTCCTCGATCGGCCCGGGCTCGAGCGCGGAGGGGAGCCGCGTCGCGATGAACCCCGCGATGTCGCCGTCGGGAACGAAGCAGACGTCCTGGCTCTCGGGACGGTCGGCGACGGGAAGGCCCGCCTCGCGTGCGGCCGCGCGGACCTCGTCCTTCGTCAGACTCCCGACCGGCATGAGCACGCGCGCGAGCTGGTCCTGGGTCATGGAGTAGAGGAAGTACGTCTGGTCCTTCCGCACGTCCTTCGCGCGTCTGAGAGCGAAGAGGCCGTCCGGATCGGCCTCGATGACCGCGTGGTGTCCCGTCGCGAGATGCGTCGCGCCCAGCGCGGTGGCCTTCGAGAGGAGCGGATCGAACTTGACGAGCCGGTTGCACCGCACGCACGGGTTCGGAGTCCGTCCGCGTGCGTACTCGGCGACGAAGTCCTCGATGACCAGCTCATCGAAGACCCCTCGCATCCCGACGACGTAGTGCCGAATGCCGATCTCATCGGCTACCCGGCGCGCGTCCCGGATCGCGGCGGGACCGCAGCAGACGCGTGGGTCGACGGGAGCGTCCTCGTCGCACGTCCAGATCTTCATCGTGAGACCGAGGACCTCGTGCCCTTGCTTCCTCAGAATGTGGGCAGCGACGGAGCTGTCGACTCCGCCGCTCATGGCAACCGCGATTCTCATGTCGTCCAAGGGGGCGCGCCCCCGGACAGCGCGTCCGGGAGCGCCCCGCGTGGCTAGAGCCTGTAGGCTATCGTGAAGTAGAAGCCGTAGTTCGTGGTCTGCGCGCTGTCGCCGTTCAGGTCGAACTGCTCCATCGTGATGGCGGTCTCGAACGCGTACTCGGTGAAGTTCCACACGCCGCCCACCCCGAACGAGTTCTTCGGGACCAGAGCCCCCTCGATCCCGTCCTCGAGCTGGAAGGCGGCGCCGAGGCGCACGATGTACCTGTTCTCGGCGAGCTTTGCGGCGGCCCCGAGCGCGAGCGTCCTGAGTGGCTTGTCGAACTGGTTCCGCTCCCCTCCATCGTCGGGATACACCGAGAGCGTCGACGTCGCCTCGTCCCACCCCTCGTGGATGTAGCTCAGATAGAGGTCGTACTGCTCGTTCGGCCTGTACGTCACTCCCCCGACGGCGATGGGGGCCGTCCTCGACTTCCCCTTGACGTTGTCTTCACCGTACCAGTCGCCCTCGACGTCGAACTCGGTGCCCCAGCGGTAGCTGAGACCGATGCCGATCTGCTCGATGGGGTCGAACGTGAACCCGAGCGCGACCGAGGCCGCCGACCCGTCGAG